>NZ_BAABRO010000018.1 GCF_039545035.1 Novipirellula caenicola | reverse complement strand
AGGTCTTCGTTGGATGCGTCGTCGCAGTCAGAAGGGACGAAATCTCAGTTGGGAAGCTTACGGACTCTACCTCGAGCGACACCCGTTGCCGAATCCGGGACAGATTACGGACTTGATTGCGATGGGGGGTGCAAAGTGATGCCAGGTGAGAGGTGTCGGCTGGGAGCCGGATGCGTTAACGGCGCCAGTCCGGTTCTGAGAGGGTTCGGTGATCAATTGGACAAGGATCAAATATTGTGACACCACAAGGAGAAATCTGTGGCAAACCGTGAACACAAAGCGTATCCTAACATCCGAGAGACACCGTTCTACTCGCCCGGAGCGGCGGTGTTGCGGTTTCAGCTGAGATCAATGTCTTGTCCCGCCGCCCGCTGATCCCCAACGTTACCCTATTCACATCACTGCCATTGACGCACAGCAAAATCCGTACGAACCACCGCCTTCCGTTTCCGACGCAGACGCGCGACCGATGGCAGCACGGTTCTTTGCGCCAAAGCGTGGACCTGCGATCGTGATTGCCGCTTCCGCTTTGCTCGGTGCGCTCGCGGGATTGCCGCTTCTGATGCTCGACCAACTGATTGGTTTTTTCGGCGTTTTTCCCGGCGCTCTGCTCGGCGGTTTTGCTTATCGGTTCGCATCGTCCTCTTTACCGATTGATCCGACCGCACACGTGCGCCGGTACAAGTACGCCGCCATCTCTTTTGCGACACTTCCGATAATATCCGCATTTGGGACAGGAATGCGCGGACAAGGATTCCACATGACGATAGGCGCTGCGTTGATTGGATTCGCAATCGCACTTGGTATACTCATTAGTGGAGACCGCCGTGCTGCACGGATGGGGTAACCAGAGAATTGCACGGGAGTGGCGGTGGCGGTGCTTATCGCAGTGGAAGATCAACTCCCGCCACCCCCGTGAATTCCAACGTTCTGCACCAAAGTAAAGGAAAGATCATGCGTCTATGGACTGCGATATTCCTGGCTGTTTGTTTCGGGATGCCTCTTGAAGCTGCGGATACCGCTGCCGACGCTCAGCCGTTGCCTGGAGCGGAGTTCATGGAGCTGCTCGCAAAGAAGCAAATTGAACTGACTCCCGCCCAGGCCGAAACGCTCAGGAAGTTTCTGTCGGATACAAAGAAAGAGGATGAACTCGCAGAGAAACTCAAAGGGGAGGCGAGTATCTCCATAGTCGAGATCCTGCCCCACATTGTTAATAAAGACGGTTGCCAAACAGTCCTTGCCAGGCTCAGAGATCATCCAGACGTGTTTCTTCGATTTGTTGCGAACTGCGGTTTGGCTGGAAGTGGTGATTCTGACGCGTCAGAAGCCATTTACACCATGCTTCATGACAAGCACTTGAACGCGCTGGACCAGCGACTCTTGAAGAGCTGGGCACTTGGTGCCGGAATTAATCCGGCCAAGGACGATTCGAACTCGATCCTGCAACACCTCATAACCTTAATGGGGACGACGCAAAAACTTAAGGTCGGCGACGAGTGTCCAAGCTTCGCTGCCACAACACAGTCTGGGGTTGATTTGAACTTTAAGACACTCAAAGGGAAGATCATCGTGCTGCACTTTTGGTCTTCGAGTTGCGCGCCGTGCCTTGCGCAAATGCCAGAACATATTGAGAGATTGTCTAAGCTCTCCCCGGATGAAGCAGTTGTCGTCTTCGTCAGTCTCGACGAAGACGAAAAGAGATTCGAGGCGTCTGTGGAAAAATACGGCATGCCGTTTCATAACGTCTGCGACAAATCAGGCTGGGGCGGAACAATGGCTCGAACCTTTGGCGTCAAACAGCTTCCTTTTGACATCGTCATTGATGCCAATGGCGTCGTTTTGTCGAACTCAATCACGGAACTCTCCGTTATCACAAAGTAGTGCAGAACCAATCGGTGAACGTTGCGGACTGGAAATGGCTTTAAGACGAGCGGGCGGGAGGGAGACACGGAGACACGGAGACACGGAGACACGGAGTGAGGAGTGAGGAGTGAGGAGTGAGGAGTGAGCGTGGCACAGACTGAATCGGTGCTCTGGTACTCCTGGAAAAAAAGCAGATGGCCGACAGAAAAATTGGTGCGTCAGAAAAATGTTCTAGACGCAGTAGTGCCTGCCCTGTATTTCGATCTTCATCTTTTTGTCACCCATTTTTTTGCCTGCTTATGGGCATCAGGGGAGGTCGATTTTATTGGGCTTCGGGGGGCGTCGATTTGTGTACATGGTTCAACAGTGCGTCGATTGCCGCTGGTTCCGCGGTTGGCACGAGTTGTTAATTGCGGCGCGATTGCCCCTTGGCAGTTATGTCATGCTGCACTCATTCGCGATCCTTAGCGTGATTCGCGGGCAAACGTTTGCGAGCGGTGTTCGCTGTGAATCAAATGGATTTCCACGGGGAAAGTCCTGGTGGCGCGGACTTGGTCGCGATTGAAGAGTGCAAAGTGTTGCCAGGTGAGAGGTGTCGGCTGGGAGCCGGATGCGCCAGTCCGGTTCTGAGAGGGTTCGGTGATCAATTGGACAAGGATCAAATAGTGTGACACCACAAGGAGAAATCGGTGGCAAACCGTGAACACAAAGCGTATCCTAACATCCGAGAGACTCCGTTCTACTCGCCCGAAGGACCGGGCGTCGTCTATTGACAAGGGAAAACCAACTCCCGGTCCTCGGTGATCGGAACCGTTCGTCGGACATGGAACACTTGAACCCCTACGATCCAACCGTCGCGGCGTCCGAAACTAACGGGTCGTCTTCGGATTCCATCGGAACGATTACGTCTCGATTCACGTTCACGTCCGACCATCTCAGCGACTCTCTTGCGCGTTACCGATCCCAGCACAAAGGTCGCCGCATATGGCGTTGGTTTCGATACTTCGCCGCCTTCTTATTCCTGATCGTTGCAATTTTCGGCTTGTTCGTCCCGCAATATTTCGCATCTGCGTTCATGGTTGCTCTCACGATTTTCATGTTCTTCCCACACAAAATCGACGACCTGCTAGCACGAAGTCGGTTTCGGAAGTCACCGGAATACGGCGCTCAACAAGTGGTTCACCTATCGCAGGTCGGATTCCAAGCCAAATCCGAAATCGAAGAAACCAGCCTTAAGTGGACGGCATTCTCGAAAGCAGTAATCTTCGATGATGGTGTGCTGCTGTTTCGAGGTTCAAACACGGTAAACTGGATTGCTGATGCAACACTCGAATGCGACGACGACAAATTGCGAATTCGAGATCTCGTGTCGGGAAACGTGCCGACGAACCATGCCATTCAACGGAGCAAGGCATAGGGTTCTTACAAATGGAATGCCAAACCGCCGTACCCGCTGACAGCGTCCGTTATCCAGGTAAGATACCCATGCTCTTGCGACTTCTCCTCTTTCTTTGTGTGGCTGCCTGTTCGACAGGCAGTACTGCATTCGCCCAATTGGATGTTCGCGTCCAGCTAATCCTCCAATCCGATATTCAGGCTCCTGATGGCGATTGGAAACGGTTGGAGAACTTCGATATTGTGATCACGATTGTGAATGGCACATCAGCAGCTGCGGACGTCCCCAAGACCTATTCGCCAGATCGCATTCGTTTGTGTGCTTCCGGATCGAACGGAACTCATTGGCCTCTCCACCTCGGTTCGAGACAGGAAACGGGAATGTTTGGAGGCGACAAAGCGACTGTGGTACTTGGTGAAGAGACGGTCACGGTCGCTCCGGGGAAGAAATACGAAGTTTTGCGAGTGAGCGCCAAGGAGACTTTGATCTCCCCTGGAAATATCTACGCGGAAACACCACTTGAAGAATTCGCTAAACGACGTTGGGTATGGAACTGGGGAGCTCGTCCGGGACCAGATTACTCGCCCTTTGAAAGTCGAAAGGGTGATGGCCGCTCTGAGCATGCCGTCTTGTGGTGCGAGCTAGAAGTTGAGGGGCGAACAATCCGCTCTGTACCGCAGCTTGTCAACCTGACGCATTATAACCCTGGATAACCATGCCATCGCTTTACGCTTGCTTGTCAAGCGGAATTTTTAACTGGCGGCAAGCGAGCCGATTATTCGCGGGGTAAAAAGGTGTCAGGGTAAAAAGGTGTAAGGACTCTTTCTCCGTAGCGTGACGGAGATGTAAGGCGTTTTTTTTGAAACCGACGACGCTCGATTGATTGACTTTGATTGCGTCATCAAGGGTTGGCGGGGGATGCCGTTAAGCATCACGCGGCATCCCCGATCACAAGCGAATTCTCACTTGCCGCCAGCCCTAGGTTGTCCGTGACACCCGCGATCAAGCAAGTGGACATATCTTGTCCTCGGGGTAAAAAAGCAGAGCTGTCTCGGCAAATCCTGATCTGGTGCTGATCCGCGTCGCTCTGCGTGCATCGATTTTGCGATACCGAGTGTCGCCGTAAACGAATTGTTCGCCAATTCGGAGGCTTCCGAACTCGTCTTTCTTTTCAGCGCTGATAGAGTTTCTTATTTTCTCGATCAAGTTGTCCTTTGGTAATGCAACTTGCGTGGTGGACCGGGCGACCTCCGAGTCGTCGCTGTCCTCCATTAGGCTCCAGCGGTTCTTTGATGCATGATGCGCTAGCCATGAAATCAGACATCGTTCGTAGGCGTGGGTGCCGAAGAAGATGGCAAACACGCTATACGATCCGCTGTGTTGTGTAATCTTGGTATGACCATTTGATGCTGCGACAATGGTGGCGACGACCTCTTCAAGCTGCGGTTGAAGGTCTGGATCACATTCGTGTCCGATTTTCGGTCGAAGCACCAACCGATGAAGGTCCAAATCATGGAAAGGACGCTTTCGAGCCTGGCAAGCTTGCTGGCTCAAGACACAGCGTAGTTTCTCTGTGTCTTCGGATCTTACATTGCGGACCAATCGTTTTGCCATTTCCCGATCGTCCGCGGTTGGATGGATCGGGAAACCATAATGACCGATCGGCCGCCCCAAATTTGAGTCGTTTTGCAACACGTTTCTTCGCCCCAGAACCATTTGCGTTTGACTGCGTCCAATCGGATCTCACCTCTGTGGTGGCAACCGGATGCGTCTGTGGATGACGCAGCTAAAAAGCCTAGGTTGGGGAGAAAAACCAAGGTCGTTATCCAAATCGATTTCTTGCGATATGTTCCGAGTTCCGAAAAACAAATTGCTACAATCGGTACTGTCGGCACTCAAGCAGGCGATTGTCAGATCATTAGCCGAGCGTCTGATTCCGTCTGTCTTCCGATTCCTCGGGGCAAAACAATTGGGGCCAAACAATGTCGAATGTTCAGCTAGAAGAGGAACTCGAGGAAGGTGCAGCCGTCATTTCGCGGCATCAGCGGGCACGTTTTAGTTCTTTAACCTTGTCTTCTGGTAAGAAGTGAATCGTTCGACGTTCGCCCGACGTTTTATCGATCAACATTGCTCGTCGGTCGTCCAGTTTGCGATACCTTTTTGATTCGTGTTCAAATTCTTCGCCAGCGTTTACGTTGTAAAAGTCTATTTCCATTTCAAAAACGTTAAGTGCACGCAAACGAGTGCAGGTACCTTTATTTTGGTCATCGTGGGGCGTCGAGTCATCCATCGCGAAACATTAGGGCGGAGGTGCATTCCACAGTCGCGATTCCTCGATTGTCTCCGGCCGACGATCGTGGTGATGGCGCCGGATCAATGATCGCGTTGGACTTCGTCCTCGGGATAAAAATTAAATGCGTTGTCGTTGTCGGTCTGCAGAGGAACGATTACCTCGGCTCGGCGATTATCTAATTTGCGATAGCGTTTGTCTGCGTAGATAAATTCCTCTCCCACACGGACGCTTCCAAAATCGTTCTTCTTTTCCACGCCATCGCTTTCACAAATCCTTTCGGTCGAATCACTTGTCGACGCGGTGAATACGCGTGATTCTATTCCCGCGTCGTCTTCGATCAGGCTCCAATGGTTTTTGGATGCGTGATGTGCGAGCCAAGAGATCATACTACGCTGAAAGACCAGGGGACCGAAGATGATGGCAAATGCGGAAAATGAACCGCCGTGTTTTAAGAGTTTTGTATGACGGTTTGTGGCTGTGACGATCGTAGCGACGACCGCTTCGAGTCTCTGGGCGATGTCGGGGTCGTTGTCGTGACCAATCATTGGTCGCAGGAGCAAACGATACAGTTTGGCGTCACGGGAATCACATTGGCCGGACTGAGTCGCTTGGGTGATGAGAGCACGTCGTAGCTCGTCCGCGTCATCGGACTTCGCATCCGCGACCATTTGTTTTGATGATTCATAGTCCTCGGACGTGGGACGCACCAAAATGTCGTTCTGTCCAAGATGTTGTGCCCAATTCACGTAGCTAAACATTGATTTCCTTTGTCCCAAAAATCACTTTTTGTTCGATGGTGGGCAAAACCATTGCCTGGAACTTTTATTTGTTGACGAGATCCGAATGATGACATGGTCTCATGTCGTGAACCGAATATTCGCACACCATGAAGGTGGAATAAAGATGAGATTTGGCTGCAGTGTTCGGTTTGCCGTAGCCTATTTGCTACAATCCGTAAGTTCGGTGATTGCGAATCAATTCTATCACACTTTCTCGGCGATTTGCGGCTCGCCGGGAACCCCGTGTGAAAATTTGTCGCAGTTTTGACTACACGGACAAGTTGTCATTGTAGTTTGCTTTTTGCGGCTGGTCGAATTCGCGACCAACCATTCCAGTTTGCGACGTGAGAACGGACCATGGCATCGTCGAAGCTAGGATCGTGGAGCAATGGCGAGATCGCGAGGGTGAATCGCGATCTGATTATTGTTGCCCAACGGCAAGGGTGGCCTCGTGGTTGTTCCTAGTGGGAAATTGCAACAGCAGGTGATGTCGAATTGTGGGGTGGAAACGAGCCTTGTTGTCGTCACGATCGCACGACAACGGATCCTTGGCAGTGACGCTTTTTCTAAGTGAAGGCGTTGGTTGAGGCCGCGACATTACGAGAGGCGATTAGTCGTTCATCCGGCGAAATGGTTTTGTTTTATCGTTGATTTGATCTGTGTGAGTCATTGTTCCTGTCCCTGTTTTCCTACAAGTTTGCTCGCCCGATCCCACCATGCCGACGACTCACGACGTTTTGACCGTCTCTTTCCTATTCCTTTCGATGGTCACGGGGTGTTCATCATCGCCGGTGGTTGCGCATCCGGGTGAACCGGAGAGCGTACAAGTACGGTTGTTGCAGGCCGGATTTGGCCAATCAAAAGAGTGGGAGTCACTGGGGGTCGAATACGTCGAGTATCGTCGTGCGATCGATGAAGATGTTGTGATCCAAGCAACATGGTGTCGGGCATGGACAAAGGTGACGGTACTGGTACCTCGATCTGTCGTTGATGACGATGATCGCGTGGTGAAGGCGATCCGTAGCGGTGAAGAGACGGCCGCATTGATCGTCGATGATTCGGATGCGTTGGCCATGTTGTATGCCGAAGAACATCGGGTGCCGTTCAACAGTGGGATCAATCGCACCGAATACAAAATGGTCTCAGGACGCTGGTCGATTCGTGCGGTCCGTTACCTCTCGAGCGCGAGAAACGCGGGGCAGGTTACTTTGGCGTCGTTTACCTTGCGTCATTCGGCCGCAATTTGATGGCGAGACGCCGATTGAAAATGTAACGACCTGATACAAGGTGGGACCGACAGGGTGCGAGTCGTGACGCGTGTGGCCGCGTGTTGCAATATGTGAAGAGTTGTCTCCGGCGTGCGGATATTGGGCTCCGTTATCAAGCGTGGGGGCAAGTGGCAAGCGGGATGCGAATGGAGGCGGCTGCGATATGGAGGCGATTGGTGTGCGTTTTCGATTGGTGAATGAGACGTTTTAAAGATGGTGTATTCGGGAAAGATTCAATTGGCCACGCTGCAAGCGTTTGGGATGGAGCACGACCTCGGTCCCGACTTTTCGGGGGCGATGATTGAAAGTGTTTGGAAGACGCAGTGCCGATCGATCAACGCACTCGCAGTGGAATTAGCCCAGCAGTGTAGCTCGGAATTTGGATTGTTGATTTTGATGCGTGCGGCTGAGTTTACAAAGCAGCGACCGCCAAGTTTGGTGTCGGAGGCGGCCGAGCGATACAACCAATCGGTCAATCTGGGTGGTGTTCTCGGTTGTATTGTCGATGCGAGTCTGACGGCATCGCGGTACCGAAAGCAGCGTTCGCGAATCTTGGTGGCCACCGAAGCATTTATGCAAGACACGCCGCTCGACCATGAGCCCACACATGCAGCATCGGAGTTGCAAAAGATCATCGACGTAATTTGCGCGGACGGCACGTGCCGCGCAAGCATTCGCTAACGGAGCTTGGTGCGGTCTTGGCCTCGCACCCCGTGGAAAGAATTGCACCACCGCGGCCATTCTATAGACAAAATTGTCGACTCTCGTGCCAACGCAACTCGCCTGTGTAACAAACAACTTGACACGAGCCCCCCGCTGGGTAAGATTTCCCAATTATCTTGAGTTAGCGATTTTAGGTGGTTCTTGAATATAGGACGAAGCCGCTGAATTAGATAATCTTTGAAACCCTTTAGAGTGTTACAACTGGTGCACGAGTGATTAGTTCTTCCTTTCAGGTATTTTCACCACGCTGGGGCCATGAAGATGCGTACAGCGTGCGCCTCACGAAAAGCTCTTTTGAGGTAAGCCTCAATACAAAGCACGCTAAATGTGAGTTCGATCCGAGCGGAGAAGTCGTATGGACCGGGCATGCAGAAGGGGTAGGAAACCCTATGCTAAACATCATGTCTGATGATTTCATCTACCCGCCTATGGTCGTGCCTGAGGCAATTGAATGGTTACTGAGGGAGTACCGTGATGGTCATATTTCAGATGATGATGCCAAAGTTGCATTATCTGATCTATTCAGCTGGATTGACGAGACCGCCCGCGCGAAACCTACAGGTGTTTGGGCGTCGTACTGGGGTTGACGACGGTACGGGAGTTGTGACGGCAGCTATTTATCAACCTACTGCGGATTGGAAAAGGTGTCAGACACCTTTTCGGGTGCAGACACCTTTTTTATCTAAAGGAGCGATCGAATGGGAGCTGCTGATAAACTTCGTGACGAAAGCATGCAGTATCAAGCCGCGAAACGTGATTTGCTGAAGTGGAAGCTGATTTTAACAGGAACAGTTAGTGCTTTCGGGCTCGGCTTCACCCAAAGTACGGTTCCACATGCCCATCTTGCGCTGTGTGTCGTTCCGCTCATCGCCGTGTATTGCGATCTGCTTATCCGTGATTACGATCTTCGTATCGCGATAAAGGGATTCTTCGTGGTCCGTTATGATGTTGAGGGATATGCTGAGTATGAGCAATTCATAAATTCGTCGCCAATCTCGCCGTTAAAATGGTGGCTATTTAGCGATGTCGCAATATCCTGGACATCCCTGTTGCTTTGTGTCTTTGTTGCGGCTGTAGGTGGCGGCTACGGGATGGTCACCCCATTGCACGACAGCGTATCATGGGTCGCGCTTCCAGCGATGGCACTCATTGGCGCGGGATTAATTGTAGCTGTTCATGTCGTATTCAAACGAAAGCATCGTGCTATGCATAAAGCAGCGAAGGAAGGTGTACGAGCTCAGGAGTTGAGCGTGAAAACGGTGCACAGTAGCAAAAGCTTCAAATAAGTTTCTTAACGCACTATAGACACTACGCTGCGGAAGTTTGGGGCCATTGGTTCGGTAGGTGTTCAATCGACAGGGTAGCAGACGTCGTAAGGGCGTGTATGACTTCGCTACGGTGGCACTTTCGCCAATCTCCGCAAAAACATAAAAGGCAGAGACGATAGCGTTTAGACATGTTGCGGATCTCACTCAATGCTTCGCGTGCGTCTTCGCTTTTTAAATGCTTTCTCACACCCGAGAAAAAAGTGGCGTAATCTCGGTTTTTGCGGACGGCGTGACGCAATGCTTTCGGTGATCCGAGCGATCTAAAATGCGTATACTCGATCCCAGCGTTTTCGAGATTTTGCGTTAGTGCGGATTTTGAGAAACCGCGTTTTCGGCTAGCTGGCAATTCGCGGACGTCAACGAGCATGTCCACATCTGCGGCGGTAAGCCGCTCGACAAACTCTCGAATCTCCAAACCTTCGTACCCGATGGTTAAAATCGTACGCATAGTTTACTCCCACTGAAATCCACGAAGTTGTGTGATGGTCTTAGGAACGTGGTACAACCCGGAGATCATCCATTTTCCAATTCTGCTGTGTGTACCAAAAATCGCGTAAACGGTGCGATCCGGATTGAAAATACTTTTCCGAATTCGTTCTGAAATTTTCTCTAGAGCCCCCACTTCTCCTTCGCTCATCTTATTACGCTGATACGCTGCGTAATAGCTCCACGCGAGCACCTTTCGGTCTCCTTCTAAACCGGTTGATCGTTCACGAAATTTCAACCGGAACTGCCATGGAACGCGGTCCCCGAGTCCAACCCGCTCTTTTTCGGATGCAAATAAGTCACCCTGGGCAATCGCTTGCATTTGCGATTCGCTCCATTTGCGATTATCTGGTTTGTAGTAGAGCTCTATTGGTTGGATCTCGACACATCCGTTCGTGAGCCCCAAGTCTGACATCGCATCCCGGCTCTCGAAAATAGTGGGTTGCATCCACTCCCACCTCCGACGTTCTGAAGTGATTTTTTTTTCTACGTCTATCGACGTCCCCGGTGCTAAATGCCAGCTTTCAGGACGCTTGTCCTTGGTGTCCTTGTACGCCCTTAGCTTTATAATATCCCATCTTTCGTATTTTTCCTTTTCAGGTAAAAAGCGAAACGGAATTGGATACAATCGCGCGAATTTGCCGTTCTCGTCGACGCCCCCGGTGCACACGGTCTCAACATACTTCGTGCTCACTGCGGGGTAGGTCTTGCAGTTCACTAATACGCGTAGTTCTCGCTCGCTGCCTGGTATTTTCAAAATGTATCCCTTTCCTCTGGTGTGTGATCTACTGGAATACACTGGAGACTAGCCAATCGGGGGGTGATTGCAACTACGGTTAGATGCAAAAACTAACACGCGAGTTGTGTGTCGTGCTTGGGAGTCGATATGCAACTATATAATGTGACAGGTTCAAAATGCTTTTGTCGCATCCAACTCATCGAACAAATCCCAAATGATCTGTTGTTGAACCTCGTTCATCTCCGCTAGTTCATCGATGATGCTTGACGCCACAAGCACAGTGAGAAACCAGCCGATCAAACTCGCGACCAACCAGCGGTCATAGGTTTGCGTGGTTGGCGTCAGTGCGGGGCGATGTAGGGATTGATTTGGCGAGGCATCGTGGTTCCCTATCTTTTGACGACACCCTCGGGCATCAAAACGTCGGCGGCGTTGTCGAGTTCAACCGACTCGATCCGGCGGACGTCGAATTGGCGATGGTCGCCGCGGCCAGTGCACAACGCGCGAAACAGGTAGTCGTTTTGCCATCGCGTTGGGCTGACGCGGCGTATGGTGGCGACGCCGTTAACATCTCGGTAGGTGATCCGAATGACCCAGCGATCGGGATCTCGCATGGCCCTGCTGATTTGTTGCCGAACACGCGAGATTGCGTGGGTGTGGCTGGATGCTTGTTGGGATGACTTGATGCGGTTCATGGTTGTTTTCCGTGGGCGTTGGATGATGGGGACCGATGGATCGCGTCGTAAACGGCTCGCTCGTTGTCGCGGACGTGCTCGGGCAATCCGGCGGCAATCAATCGCTTGGCGGTGACGCCGGCAATCGCGTGCAGTGGAGTGCCACGTGGGGCATTGGCGGCAACCTCTTGGCGGATTCGTGGACTGCAGCTGTTTATGGTTTTGGAAGCCACCAACTTCGCTACCCACCGCGATAAGACGCAACCGTTTCTGCCGGGGGCAGAGCAAACCATCGCGGGAGTTCTTGCCGTCGCGTTGCGACTCTGTGTAGCGAGGTGCGCGAGTTTCCACGGACTCACGTCCCGTGGCTACAGCCTGTCGTCGCGTTGCGACTGGTCGGACTGGATGAAGCGGTTAACTCTGGTGACCGTAGCAAAGATTATCAGCATTCTCGGTTTCAAATTTTCCTGCCCCTCCCGATCTTCCTGCCCAACCTCTGGTTGCATGGAGCGAACCTGCCATCATGTGGCGCGTTCGGCGCGATTGCGAGATGGGCTGTCCAGCATATTGTCCTAGAAATCTTTCTGTCGCACCAATTTTTCTGTCGTCACTTGCGGTGTGCGTGATTTGGACACGCTGGCGAAACCCGCTCTCGGAGGATGCGGATGAACGCGATGCGACGGTACATGCCACAGGTCCCGATCGGTGACCATCGTGGTATAGAAGTCGACAGAAATATTGGTGCGACAGAAAAATGAGGCTGCTATGGCGTTTCGCGATACGGTTTGATCGGCCAGTGCTTCCCCATTTTCTAACCCACCATCTTCTAACCTTTCACTGTGTCCCAGTTGCGTGGCAGCGGGTTGCCGACAGCTACATCTGCCGTCGCGTTGTGACTGGTAGGACTGCATGAAGCAGTTAACTCTGGTGACCGTAGCAAGGCTATCAGCATCCCCGGTTTCAAATTTTCCTGCCCCTCCCCATCTTCCTGCCCAACCTCTGGTTACAAAGAGCGAATCCGCCATTGCACCGTGAGATCGGTGCGATTTCGGAATAGGCTGTCCGGTACCCCGTCCTTGAAATCTTTCTGTCGCACCAATTTTCCTGTCTTCACCTGCGGTATGAGCTACTTGCCACGCTGGTGAAAGCCCGTCTCCGAGGTTGCGGATGAGCAAGATGCGACGAGGCGTTCTACAGACCTCGTTCGGCGCAGATCGTGGTATGGAGTCGACAGAAAGATTGGTGCGACAGAAAAATGTGAGTGCCATGACGGTTCGCGAGTCGATTTGAACGCTCGCGTCGTCCCCATTTTCTAACCCACCATCTTTTAACCTTTTGCCGTCTCTCTGGCGCGTGGCATCGAGTTGGTGGCAGCGACACCTGCCGTCGCGTTGCGACTCTGCACGTTGGTGGCGCGAGTTTCCACGGACTCGCGTCCGTGGCTACAGCCTGTCGTCGCGTTGCGACTGGTCGGACTGGATGGGGAGTTTAACTTTGACGGCCGCAGTGCATGCTATCTGCTTTACCGGTCTCAATATTTTCCTGCCCCTTCCCATCTTCCTGCCCAATCTCTGGTTACAAAGAGCGAATCCGCCATTGCACCGTGAGATCGGTGCGATTTCGGAATAGGCTGTCCGGTACCCCGTCCTTGAAATCTTTCTGTCGCACCAATTTTCCTGTCTTCACCTGCGGTATGAGCTACTTGCCGCGCTGGTGAAAGCCCGTCTCCGAGGTTGCGGATGAGCAAGATGCGACGGGGCGTTCTACAGATCTCGTTCGGCGCAGATCGTGGTATGGAGTCGACAGAAAGATTGGTGCGACAGAAAAATGTGAGTGCCATGACGGTTCGCGAGTCGATTTGAACGCTCGCGTCGTCCCCATTTTCTAACTCTCCATCTTTTAACCTTTTGCAGTCTCTCAGCGGGGCGGAACCGGGGTGTCGAAGGCAGCACCTGCCGTCGCGTTGCGACTTTGCAATGCGAGGTACGCTAATGTCCACGGACTCGCGTCCGTGGCTACTGCCTGTCGTCGCGTTGCGACTGGTCGGACTGGATGGAGCGGTTAACTCTGATGGCCGCAGTGCAGGCTATCAGGTTTCCCGGTCTCAAATTTTCCTGCCCCTCCCCATCTTTCTGCCCAACCTCTGGTTGCATGGAGCGAATCCGCCATGACGCGGCGAGTTCGGTGCGATTTCGGAATAGGCTGTCCGGTACCCCGTCCTTGAAATCTTTCTGTCGCACCAATTTTCCTGTCTTCACCTGCGGTATGAGCTACTTGCCACGCTGGTGAAAGCCCGTCTCCGAGGTTGCGGATGAGCAAGATGCGACGGGGCGTTCTACAGACCTCGTTCGGCGCAGATCGTGGTATGGAGTCGACAGAAAGATTGGTGCGACAGAAAAATGTGAGTGCCATGACGGTTCGCGAGTCGATTTGAACGCTCGCGTCGTCCCCATTTTCTAACTCTCCATCTTTTAACCTTTTGCAGTCTCTCAGCGGGGCGGAGCCGGGGTGTCGAAGGCAGCACCTGCCGTCGCGTTGCGACTCTGCAATGCGAGGTACGCGAATGTCCACGGACTCGCGTCCGTGGCTACTGCCTGTCGTCGCGTTGCGACTGGTCGGACTGCATGGCAAGTTTGTCTCTGATGGCCGCAGTGCAGGCTATCAAGTTTACGAGTCTCGCAATTTTCCTGCCCCTCCCCATCTTCCTGCCCAACCTCTGGTTGCACAGAGCGAAGCTGCCATCGCGCTGCGAGTTTGGTGCGATTTCGGGATAGAATGTCCAGCATCCAACTTCGAAATCTTTCTGTCGCACCAATCTTTCTGTCTTCACTTGCGGTATGAGCGATTTGCCGACGTTGGCGAACGCCGGTCTCCGAGGTTGCGGATGAGCAAGATGCGACGGGGCGTTCTACAGACCTCGTTCGGCGCCGATCGTGGTATGGAGTCGACAGAAAGATTGGTGCGACAGAAAAATGTGAGTGCCATGACGGTTCGCGAGTCGATTCGAACGCTCGCGTCGTTCCCATTTTCTAACCCACCATCTTTTAACCTTTTGCCGTCTCTCTGGCGCGTGGCATCGAGTTGGTGGCAGCGACACCTGCCGTCGCGTTGCGACTCTGCACGTTGGTGGCGCGAGTTTCCACGGACTCGCGTCCGTGGCTACAGCCTGTCGTCGCGTTGCGACTGGTAGGACTGCTTGGCGAGTTTAACTCTGATGGCCGCAGTGCAGGCTATCAGGTATACCGGTCTCAAATTTTCCTGCCCCTCCCCATCTTCCTGCCCAACCTATGGTTGCACAGAGCGAAGCTGCCATCGCATCGCGAGTTTGGTGCTGCTGCGTTGCTGGTATTCTCCGGATTCAGTTCCAGGATCTTTGCCTGTCGTCGCGTCACGGCTATACGCGGCAAGTTGCCTATTGCTCCCCGGAATTAAAATCTGGGGGGATTACCTGCTGTCGCGTTGCGATGGAGCAGATTACTGCTCACAGACAGGGGCCGGCTGAGAATGGGGCCGGCACTTGAAAGAAAATTGCATTTCAGCAAAAGAGGCGACGGTGGGATTCGAACCCACGAATAAAGGATTTGCAAACTAATCTTTGAGTTGCTGTAGTGCGTGAAAAGCCCGTGTTTTACGTGGTTTTGTGAAGTTTCGACACGGTCAAAATCATACCACAATTAGGCGGTATAGACAAGCTTTCGAGCGTATTCGAGTCAATGACTCCTCTGGGCGACATCGGTTGCAACGGGTCCTTCCCGGCGGGGCCGGCCCGCGGGACGTAGTCCGGTTATTGCCGCGATTTTTTGTGCACGGCATTTTTTTGGGGGTAAGTAAGTAAGCACGCACGCGGGTAACGCGGGACGCGTGGGGGGCAGCGGCCACAGTGGACAGACCTCGACAAGGAATCTGTGCACATGCGAAAAATGTTGGCCCTTATCGCGTTGGTTGTTTGCTGTGGTTGCAATGAGTTGCCGCAACGTGTGACGACGCTTCCGATCAAGCGGGTGGTCGAAACGCCCGTGGCGAACCTGCCCACGTCACTGCGTCCGTACAACTGGACCGATGCCCGGGGCTCGGGCAGCTGCGTCAATGCGTCGACGGTTTATAACTTGACGTGGTCGGCTAAGCCGGAGCTCGCTGCGTGGTGGCGAAAGAACCATGCTGGTGGCGAGACGGATACGTCGATTCGTCGATCGCATGATGCCGTCGGTTTGCGTTACTACTACACGCGGAATGCCGACCCTGAATTCTTGAAATGGGTGACCAAGACGCGACGTAGCGCATTGATCTGGTACTACCAATCGCACTGCGTCAACTTCGTGGGATTCCATCGGGATCCGACGCGGCCGGATGATTCCACGATGTACGCATGGCTGTGCGACAACAACCGACCGACGCGTTACATCAAGGTGCCGATTGATTCGTTTCTGCGCAAATGGGCGGGATACGGCGGGTTTGGCTTGGCACTGCAAGATCCACCCGTACCGCCTTCTCTTTTTTCGGCCACGACCCGGAGTTAATGATGCGAAGTCTGATTCTAATTTTACTGTGTTGCGTGCTGACTGGCTGCACCGCCGTCCAAGGTCCGCAGCCAGCACCGCCCTATGTCGACCCGTTTGACGTTCCGCAGGCTAGCCCGCAATATCCGGCGCCTGGTTACCCAGACAACTATCCTGATCGTTGCCCGAATTGTCCTGACGGTAATTGTCCCTATCCGCAATACGGTGATGAGGCGGCGGACTCACTGGGGGTCGAGGTGCGGAGCGATGACGACGCCGTGAGGTTGGTCAATACGCAAGCGGCCGAGGAAGTCAAAGGCGATTGTATTGATTGCCAACAGCAATCGCGACCTCGTGTTGTGACTCAATCACGTCACGTCCCAACGCCGACGCGGGTTTACCCGAGCATTCAAACAACATCGCACAGTTGGAGCAACATTCCGCTGAATCCGGGCGAAAGGTTGTTGTGGGTGGGGCCGATGGTAAGTCGCCCCAGCTACTCGCAGGTGACACGGCCTAGCCTTGCCATGCCTCGTCCGGACACTGACGATCGTTTCAGCGGCAACTTCCGACGCGATCCGAACGAGCGACAAGGGGCATTTGTTTGTATGCGATGCGGACAACCTACCGTCGGACGCGATTGGCACGAAGTGTGGGCCGACGATGGCACACCGTTGACATGCGTTTGCGAACGATGTTGGGCGAGCATGTCGCCGGCGTCACGCGAATCGATCACGATGCAATATGCTCGGCGTCAGTTTGGCAATTATATTTCCCCGGTGGTCACCGCCCGAATCCGCGAGGCAGCGAATGAACGACGCTAAGAAAGCCAAGACGCGTCATTGGGCAATCATGGTCGGCACCACGGTGTTGCAGGTACTCGCTTTGACAATCGCGTTCTACTTCGCGATCTATTGGATCACGGCAACGGCGGGGTGTGTGTTCGCATTTTGCATCGATCAACAGAACCGATCGATCATTCGATTTCGGCGATCGTTATGCTTTGTCGTATTGGCGGCAATGTGGCTTGGGCAACCGTCCACCACACACGCACAAACACCGCCGGACGATTCCCAAAAGTATCACGTGGTCACGGTGATCAACGATCCACCGACGGCGGCCGATGTCGCATTGTTGCGAGCGTTCCAAACGCAGCCCCATTTGGCGACGATCGCTCAAAAGTGTAAGCGGTTCCAATTCAAAGCGACCGATCCCCTTTACCGATCCCGCTATGCCCAAAGTTTGCCGCCGCATGCTTTGCCCGTCGTTGCCTTGGTTCGCCACGATGGTGGCGTGATCTACAAGGCGAGCGGCGCGGCCATTCCCGAACCCAACACCTTGGCTCGGCAATTGATTGGCATCGCGATGACCGACCGAGAGGCACACGCCCCGCGGCTTGGTTGGCGACCGGATGGATCGAGGTTTCCGAGCGTGATTCCCGACACCGTCGTGGTTCGCCCGGAAGTCAACCTGCCATCGAACGCAGTTTACAACACCGGATTCGTCGTCGGCGGCGTGATCCTTTTTCTCGCCCTCGGCGGCCTATTCGTGGTCGGATTGATCGCCGGCATCTTCCTATTGTTTCGTGGAGATTAAACACACATGATTGAATTGATCGCCGGCCTCGTTGGCCTCATGCTCTTCGGCGGATTCCTGCTAGTTCTTGGGATCGTCGGGTTCGCTATCGCTCAAAAGGTTCGCAAGGGATCGATTGTTCCGAAGTCCACCAAACGCGCCGTCGACGAGAAAGTCGAAACGGTTTATCGCGACAAACAAGTGCGTGAAGTGTTGATGGAACTTGCCCGCGCCGAAGGTTACGAACTCGAGGGATAATTGAGCATTAACCGTCAAACCGGATGGATGGCATTACAGACTGCAGTCGCGGCAATCGCGGCTGCAGTTTCCGTTTGTTCGGCGATCAGCTCGGTGATGACCAACGACAGCCGGCGGATCGACAACGTCGAATCGGCCAACCAATACAACGAAAAAAGCCTCTCGGCACTTTGCAGCGAGCTCGACCAATTGCGGTGGAAGCTCGCAACGCTCGAACATCGCATCGACCCGGCCATCCCGCCTCGCCATCCCGGCCGATTTGGAAACCGACACCAAGATTAACACCACCGACAGGACACACGCGTGGCCAAACGCAAGGCGACCACAAAGCGAAAGCCTGTTGAGTCTCGCGAGGCCAAAGCATTGCGGGCCAAGCTCGCCCAAATCAACGGCGAAACGCTTACTCGTCAACAGCAACGCGACATTGCGTGGTACGACAAAAACCAAGCCGATGAAGCGATTTCCAATTGGTGCAGTGCCGTACCAAAAGGCGACTATTGCCGATTGTCGGGCCGCCAACACAAATTGGTCGACGATGCTGCCCGACTGTATGGATTGCCAATTGGCGAATCGACCATCGATCTACGAATCGCGATCACTGCGCTCCATGATCTTATCGCCGCCAACGCCAACCGCATCCGTGGATCTCTCGACAGCGGTGATCGTGATGAACTCGAAGCGGAAAAGCTGCGTCAACAGATCGCCAAACTCGGTACCGAAGTCGAGCGTTTGCAGATCTCGTTGGCGAAAGACCGGGGCGATGCGATCCCCCGCCACGATTTGCGGCAAGCGTTGGTTGCGATCTCGGCCGCGATGCGTGAATACGGCCGAGCGTTCGCACGGATCAGTCCCGAGGCTCGCGATTTGTGGAACGACACATGCAACGCAATCGCGGAGGAAATCGAGACGGGGCGATTGAAATGGTGACCGAAACGTCGTCGGCGATTCGCGAGGAATTGGCCCGAGCGTTTCGCAATTCCAAGTGTGATCCGCCACGATCGATTGTTGATTTCGTATTAAGCGACTTTGTGTTGCCCGACGGTCGCAGCAAAGGCCAGCGGTTCACATTCGCGCGTCAGCCCGTTTTGCGGCTGTGGTTCGAAGCAATCGATAGCGGTCTATTCAACGAATTCGTCTTTACCGCCCCGAGTCAATTCGGCAAGACGCTTTCCGGATTCGTCGCGCCGCTGTTGTATCATCTTTGCGAGATCCAAGAGAACTACGTTCTCGGCGTTCCCTACGGCGACATGGCGGCGAACAAATGGGAAGCCGACATCGATCCGGTTTTGCAAGCATCGCCGCGGTTGCGGGGAATGCGTCCAAAACATGGATCTGGATCCAGCGGCGGCCGCGTTCGCGACTCGGTCACGATGGCCCACGGTTGCATTTGCAAATTCATGAGTGCTGGCGGACAAGATGCCGCGAAAGCCGGTTTCACCGCCCGGACGTTTGGCGTTACCGAAGCGAAAGCGTTTTCGGAGCTGAAAGAGGCATCCGACGAAGCCGACGCACTCCGCCAGCTGCGAGCGCGGCAACGATCCTATCCCGAGAACGAACGACGTTCCTATGTCGAAGGGACGGTCGGAAACAGCGAGCAATTGCCGTGGACGTTGATGCCGTTGTCGACGCGATCACGGATCGTTTCGCCATGCCCCCATTGCGCCGAACACATCTCGTGCGAACGCGAAGATCTGCACGGGTGGCAAGACGCCAAGAGCGAAGCGGAAGCGAAAGCCAACGCCTATTTCGCGTGTCCCGAATGCGGTGAAAAGATCACCGAAAAACAACGCGCCGAAGCGCTAACATACGCGGTGCTGCTTCACCACGGCCAAACCATCGACAAGACGGGACGAATTCATGGAAAACCACCGACGTCGCGGCGGTTGTGGTTCCGCTGTACCGCCTGGCACAACATGTTCTTGGGTGCCGGCGACATCGCCGTCGATGAATGGCGAGCGGCCCAATTGGCCGAGAATTCGCCCGAGCAACAATCGGCCGAACGCGAGTTGTGTCAATTCGTGTGGTGCATCCCATGGGATCCGCCGAAGTTGGACACCGACATCGAACTCGACAAAGTCACGATCAGCAACCGGCGGTTGTCGTTGCCGCGTGGAACGGTTCCCGAAGACACCGTGCGAGTCACCGTCGGAACCGACATGGGGATGCGGACCGGATGGTATTTGCAATTGGCGACCCGTGCAAACGGATCGAGGCACATTTGCGATTACGATTGTTTCGATGTCCCATCGCACGCGATGAAGTTGGACGACGCGGTCAAAGTCGCACTAAACGATTTGCACAAACACCTATCGTCCGGCGTGATCTTTCCCGACGGTCGCGTCATTGTTCCCGGGGAACGTTGGTATGATGCGGGCTATCGGCCGACGCCAGTGTTGGAATTTGTGTACAGCCATTCCGGTGGAAACTACAACGGCGCCGAGGTGGCGGCGTACGGCCGCGGAGCGACGGCGGTGCAGAAAGGTACGTTCACGCTGCCCAACGGCAAATCGACCAAGGTGCGGCAAATTGGCGACGATCGATTGTGGTTCATGGAAAAGGAGCGTGGGCAATCACATTTGAAACTGTACTGGGACAGCGACAGCACGAAGTATGAAGTAATGCAAATGTTGACGTTGCCCGAGACCGAACCGGGATCGATCACGCTTTATAGCGGCGTGGCCAAGATTCACGACCGCTTGGCCAGACACTTGACCAACGAACCGTTGACGACGGTCGTCAATTCGCTCGGTGTCGAAAAGCAAGTGTTCATGAGAAAAGGCGCCAACCACTTGCTCGATTGTTTGGCGATGGCGATCCGAGCGGACAGCCGTTTGGCGTGGCGGATCAAGAACACGATGTCGCGGGCCAATTCCGAGGACTGCAAAGAGTGGTACGACGAGGACCGCGGCAACGATTGGTACGATGATGCTTAACGCATCGCCGCACATGCCGGGCAGGGGCGGAGAGTCGTTTTGCCATGTTCGGGGCACCGGTACGGTGGCACCGTTTCAAAACCGATTTCGTCTACTGAATCGACCATCGATTTTCGACGCTTCATCACGATGCGGTGCACCGCCGATTTGCTCATCCCAGCCGACTTTGCGGCCAAACGGATCGGCAACCCATCATCTTGAACCGCGATCAATGCTCGCTCGCGTGACTCGGCGGTGTGATGGCAATTGCGCGAGCGGATCTTTCGCTGGCGGCAATACGACAACAGCCATGAATAAGAGACCAGCGGGGCGACGGCCAACGGCCGAATGAATTCGCCTTGTTCGGTGCGATGCCGCAATTCCGCTTCCAACGCTAGGTCGACAATCGCGACCATCAAAGCCGTTTCGCTCAAGTGTGGGTTCCCTCTTTACGCGGCACCACATCGAATCGTCTTGGTTCGACCAGTCTTGGCCATCACTCCGTTCGTCCCGCGTTGCAACGCGGGACGCCTTGCCGCATAGCGTCAGTGTATCGGCATGAGTGACGAAAATGCAACCAATCCAATCGACCAGATCAACGCCGCAATGGGCGATGCGATCTCGGCCCAAGAGGCGGGGAATTTCGCGGTCGCCGAGCGTCGTGCTCGCACCGCATGGATGCTGATCGCTTCGCTTCCCGACAGCGAATTGCGGGACGAACGGTTGCGATGGAAACCGGAGTCGATCGAGCCCATCGTCAAAGAATTAGCCAAGCGAGCACAAGTCTCCGGATCATCAAGCGACCAATCACACGGGGCGGTGTTTCGCCAAGTCGACATCGAATATCAACGAGGCTAGGACGTGCTGCAGCGACTACGCACCATGCTCGGATTGGCGGCCGCGTCGACCGTTACCGGGGAAACCGAATCGCCAACGCACTTTCGCAAATCGTGGACGGCATCGCGCTTTGATTCGTCGATCGTGGACGATCCCGAGCGATCAGGACAAGTTTGGTACAGTGCCGACTATGCCGCTCGCGGTGAATTCGAATCGGCCGACACCAACCGATTGAACTCGGCTCATTGGTCCGCCGCGCGTGACACCCCCATCAACGATGATTTGGCTGACCGTTTGCCAACGATGCGGACTAGGTCGAACCACGAAGCGTGGAACAATACCGCGATCGAGGGTTTGATTCTTCAGCATTCCATCGCGGTCGCAGGCGACAACGGTCCGCTGCTCGATTTGCAAGCCGAAGATGAGATCGGCGACACATGGTGCGAATTGGCGGAAAAGGTGTGGGAAGATTGGTGCGAGTACTCCGACGCCGCCGGCCAACTTTCGCTTGCCGCTCGGATGAAGAATTTTTGGAACCGCGGTTGTTGGACAAACGGCGAATGGTTCGATCAATTCGTTTATCCGTCCGACGTCGACACACCAATCAAGTTGCGGTTGCATGCGGTCGAGCCCCAGCGGATCCAAACGCCGATGACGGAAGCGGGCAACCCCGCCATCACACTCGGCATCAAACGCGACGCGCTTCGTCGCCCGAAAGAGTATTGGGTTGCCAACGATTGGTACGGTTTCAACGGCGGCAAATGGTACACGGCCGATGGATTCATGCACGGGTATGAACAACTCGAGGTGGGACAAGCACGCGGGGTGCCTTGGGCCCAATCGGGGTTGCCGACGGCGGCCGATTTGCGTGACTACGACGACCAAGTCATGGACGCGGCCCGGGCGGCGGCCGACATGGCGATCGTGTTGCAAACCAAACATCCCGACGCACCCTATGTGGAATCGAAAGCATCGGTGCCGTTTCGTCGTCGCCGGATGACGCATGTCGCCCCGGGCTGGGAAGCGGCCCAGCTGCAGCCGCACCAACCGACCGCTCAATACAAAGATCATCGTCACGAGCGGATGGGGGATCTTGGTCGCGGCAAAGGTGTCCCGTCGATGGTCACCCGTTTGGACGCACGCGAGCACAACTATTCGTCGGCTCGGTTTGATCGTGGTTTGTTGCATGAATCAGCCAAGCACGTTCGAACGACCCTTTACAACCCCAAGTTGAAAGTGCTTGTGGTGCGGGTGTTGAGCGAAGCCATCTTGGTTGGCGTCTTACCCCCGCCGCCATGTCGCTTCGGTGTCGAACAAATTTGGCCGGCGATGCCGCAAGTCGACGAGGACAAGTCGAGTCGAGCGGAAAATCGCTACCTCGGCAATGGCACGCTTAGTTATTCCGCGGCGTGTGCCGAGCGTCATGGCCGCCGCGCCAACGATGTGATTCGGATTCGTCAACGCGACGCCAATCGATTGGCCGCGGCCGGGTTGCCGAGCGTCGCGGAATCGGTCGGCACCGCACAGAAGAGCGAGTCGAGCGAGACGCCAAAAACCGATGAATCGTAACCCCCATGAGGCTCCGATGCCCCAATCTGATTTAATTGACCTGCATGACATCATCCATCGTCGTCGCGATGACGGGAATCACGACGACGTGATCACCCGTGCGGCCGTGATCGTGCCGAAGTCGCTCGACGAAGAAAACCGCAGCGTCAATTGTGTATTGACGACCGAAGATCCGGTACGCGTTTACGATTGGCGGTCGGGCAAAATCGTGCTCGAAACGTTGGTGGTCGCCGGATGTGAATTCGAGGACCAAACGCCGCTGCTTCGTGATCACCGACAATACGACGTCGAAGCGATCCTCGGAAGCGTCACGCAGCACGCTGCCAAGAACGACGAATTGGTCGGGGTGGTTACGTTTGGTGATGATCTGGACGACAAAGCCGAAGCGATTTGGCGTCGAGTCAAGCAAGGCCATTTGCGTCGCGTGTCGGTCGGATACGACTACACGGTCAACGATTACATCACGATCACCGCGGGCGAATCGCAAGTGATCGATGGGCGAACATTCAAAGCCCCCAAGGATTACGACTTGCGAGTCGTTCGTCGTTGGCGGTTGCGTGAGGTGTCGGTGGTGGTGATTCCGGCGGACAAACGCGCCCAAATGCGGAGCGACAGCGGCAGACAACGCGGGACAGTCGCAAATGATTCGCAAAGCTCAATCATCGAACCGACCGAACGGCAATCCACGACACCCCGCAACGGATCTGACACAGTGAACGAATTGCTTCGCTTTCTCCGCTCTCATGGACTTTCCAGCGAAACCACGTTTGCGGACAATGCGGCCGCGTTTGCTTGGGCCAAGTCCAATCTCGACAAATCGCACTTCAAAGCGTTGCACGATCTTGTCGCTAAACACTCGATCGAAGGATTCGTCGAATCCGATTTCCCGATTCCATCGCGTTCGAACCAAAACACGCCAAACGTCCCAACCAACAATGGGCCGAACAATAGCCCGAACAATGGCCCGTCGGTCGAAGATGGCATCCGCCAAGAGCGTGAACGCCAAGCCGCGATCCGCGGTTTGGCCGCCGAACACCCGCTCGTGCCCCAAGACGTCGTGCAACGGTGTCTCAACAATGGAACCTCGGTTTCCGATGCGTCGGCCGAGTTTTTGAAGGCACTTCGCAATACTGGTTCCGATCCGGTTACGCCAGTCCCCAGCGGTGCCCCCGGCGGTCACGTTCGCGGCGGTATCACGCTGCAATCACTGCAAGCCGGGTTGTTGGCCCGATGCGGCATCGAACCCGACCACGTTGCGTTGCGTTCGCCGGCGGCCGAAGGTGTGTTCGGAAAACGAGGTTTTGAGTTGGGGTGGCTTCGTGGTGCGGCTCGACAAGGCGAAGCACGAAACCAAGTCGAAGCGGCGTTTGATGCGGCACGCACTCAACAACTGGCGGGCGGTTCGTTCGTGCGGTTCTGTGAAGCGTTGATCGAATTGAGCGGCGACCGTGCGTCGTGGAATGATGACGACATCCTCGAACGTGCATTCAGCAACGGCAATTTCAACGCGTTGTTCGGATCGGTGGTGCACATGATGATGGTCGCCGGTTTTGCCGAGACCCCATCGACGTACCAAGAGTTTTGTCGGCAAAAGGATGTCCCCGATTTCCGGCCCAACCAAGAGGCGTATGCCAACGGCGTTGGACGCTTGAAAAAGCAAGGGATGAACGGCGGCAAAGCGGCGCTATTGAACATCGACGATCCGACGGTTGCGCAAGTGGCGGCCGAGCGGTACGCGGGGATGTTGGTCGTCAGCGATCAGGTGATCATCAACGACTCGTTCGACGTGGTCGACACGTTGCCTCGCGAGATTGGTGTATCCGCGCGTCAAATCCCCGGTGATTTAGCGTGGTCGTTGTTGCTCGGCAATCCGAACCTTTCCGATGGTAACCCATTGTTCGTCGACGGCACAAACTACATCACCGATGGCGCGATGACCGAAGATGGGCTCAATGCCGCCAGCACGTTGCTTAAGAACAAGAAGATCGGCAACAAGCGGATCGTCGTCAGCGAAAGCACGTTGTTCCACGGCACGACGTTGTCGATGAAAGCCAAAAAGGTGATCACGTCGACGACGTCATCCGATGGCACCGACAACGTGATGAAAAACAGTTATCGACGCGTCGAAGACAATGTGATCGACCTTGGATGTGCGAATCCGGCGGACGAAGACAAAGAAATCGCTGGCAAGCCGAACACTTATTTCGTCAATGGTGAACCCAAACGCTCGATCGTGATGGCGTGGCGACGCGGCACCAATCGTGGTCCCGTCACACGTTCTGGCCGGTTGCCGGTGGGCGAATTCGGCACCGCGTGGGACGTTCTTGTCGACGTCGGTGTTGCAGCCGCCACCCGGACCGGTATCGTGCGAGTCGACGTCGCCGAGGTGTAAACACAATTCAACCTGTGAGAAAGGGGCGGCGGGGTTCACGTTCATGTGGCTCCGCCGCCCCGCCTGCGTACCCATCTTTTCCAATAGACGATTGGCCCATGTCTGAATTGATCATCATCGCCGCCGCCCCCATCCGCTTGGACCGTGATGTCGCTGGCGGTGAAACGCTCGCGACCGTCGAAACCGATTTGACCGAGCGACAGCTAGCCGGCCTCGGGACTCGATCCGGTTTGAAGTTGGAATCGCGAAAAGTCGACGGTGTTCGTGAGATCGATATTCTCGATGCGAACCAACGGTCGTTGGCGAGGATCACGACCGAGCATTCGCTCGCCACGTTGTTTGTGATGTTGCGACAAGGCCAAGCGGTGGTGAAGTCGGATTCGATCGAGGAAACCAACGACGACGATTCGCACAATGACAGCCAAACGCCGAGCGATGATTTTGCCGCCGTTTTAAGAGCAGCGAAGGCGAGCAAGCGAACGATTGAATTGCTTGCCGAAAACGGCGTGACTGGAATCGCCAAAGCCCGATTGTTCCTCGCCGAACACGAGGGCAGTTTTGAATCGATCGACGGCATTGGCGAAAAGACCAACGAAGCGTTGCTCGAGGCGCTCGCCGAGATCGACGCGATCGCGGCGTAATACCACGATCTACCCTTCGCCCCCTTTCTACGTTTACCCTCTGAATCACGAAGAATCCACAAATGGACATCCGACACATTGACGGTCGCTATCCCTTCGCCGCCGAAGCCGCCTACGATCCCGGCGACTTTCTGCAGCGTCCCGATGGTTCGTGGGCATTGTTCGACGGACTTCAAAGCTGTGCGATCGGCGACCGTATCGACCCGTTGCCGATCAAATCGCCGATGACCGTCGACGTCGTGAAGAAATCGACCGACACATTTGCCAAAGCGGCCAACGCGTATTGGGATGCGACCAACAAGGAAGTGACAACGACGTCGACCGGCAACACGTTGATCGGAACATCGACGGAAGTGGCTGGATCGGGCACGACGAAATTGCACGTCGCGATTACGTTGTAAAAAGTCGCTTTCGTTTAAGCCGTTGTTGACCGCACCGGAATCGGTGCGGTTTTGCAAGGATTGAATTTATGAGCTACTTTGCGAATCTCTTTCGGGGTCATATCGCTGCGGCTCATCAATCCGTTTTCGCGACATCGGTCGAGATCACCGACCCGGGTGGCTCGGCCGCATCCACCCCCGCCGTGCTTCATCACGCTCGTATCGTGACGCGTTCCACACCAAACGGTACGGACACGGTTGCGACGCGGCGGTGTCGGTTCACCGAGCTCGCATCGGTACGTGACGACGCGATTGTCACGATTGATTCGATCCGATGGCAAATCGATGAAGTCGTCGCCACCGAAACCCCGGGCACCGAAGTCATGTTGGTGCGGACGTTAAAAAATGAAGTCGCCCGCGACAATTATCGGCGGTGATCCCAACGCGGGACGTGAGGAAACGATTGCCGATGATCGCACCCATCGGATCATTGGTTTCGCGTCACCTACGGATCGCTTCGTGCCACTTTTAAATGCCCTCGATCGTGCTCGCGACATGTTGGCGGCCACTGCGGTGTGGCAAGAAATCGCGGATGCATCGCACATCTATTACGACGCATTGCCGCCGGCATCGCCCGGCCCCGACTACAGCCGCACTCAGATCGAAAACCTGAGACCGCTGGCGATTCTGTGGCACGAAGTCCATGGCGGCTTTCGCCTGGCGGTTGCGACCGCCGATGCGTGCACACCGATCGCCAGCGGTCGAATGGTGATCCAAATCGAATTGAACGTGCCCGCCGAACATGCCAACAATCCGACCGCCGTTGGACGTTGGGTGATGGATTTGATCGGCCGTTTGATTCGTAGCTACGACTCCAATTCGCCGGGATTGTGGGAATTGGCCAACACCCCCGGTTATTTACCATTGGTGTCGATCGACGTGGACGCGTACATCCGCACATCGAAGAAAGAAGTCGTCTCGCTCGGCGACGCCGTCGTGTTTGATCTTACGTTGACGTGGGGGCATCGTTAATGGTCGCCCGCCGCGTCGCTGCCAAACGTGGCTATTTGGCCATCGGGATCCGCGATCGTGGACCGATTGGTCGAGGATTGAAAAAGGCGTACAACGACGCGTCCAAAAAAGCGTGGCATGCAACGGCGGTCTATTTCCACGAACACTTGCGAGAAAAGCGATTCACGCCCGAGCATGCCAAGGCGGCCGGGTACCACGCTCGAAAGGGTGAAAACCTCGACCCCAATTCCAAAGCGTTTCGCAAATCGTATTACGGCCGAAAGCTGCGAAGCAAATTCGGCGGTGGTCGAGGCGTTGCCAATCCGTTGATTTGGACCGGTGCCACGTACCGGGCAATGCGATCGGCATCGGTAACATCGACTAGCAAACGCGGCCGAGTCGCGTACCGAGGTGCGTCAAAATTCTCGTTCCGTCATCCCCGCAGCCGAATCCGCATGCACGACGAATTCCGTCGATTGCTCGCGTCCGAGATTCAAGAGCTCGCTCGCGTTTACGACACGCATCTCGATCGCGAGTGGGATCAATCCTAGCGGTTCGCATGATCGACCAAACGCGGGACACCGCGCCCGTCGGCTTTCAATTGGCACTTTCGCCATTCCGCCACCATCGATCATCGATTTTTGGGAGATCCCCGCCATGGGACTGCAATCCGCCTACACTTGCAAACTCGGCGACACCGTTCTTGCGGGTATCACCACGCTCGATTCAGCGACGAATCCCGAGGTGCAATCGGACGTTGGCATTGGATCGCAATTTCCCCAGTTCGCTGCGGTGACTGGTGTCAAACCACGTGTGCTTTTCCAATCGCGAGCGATCGCATCGGTTTTGGCCGTTACCGGGACCACCGGATCGGCGGCATTTAGCGACCTTTCCAAATTCGTCGCCTATTGGGCCGATCTTGTCGACGGTGTAATCTCGACGGCTGGCACATCGTATTCGATGAATCGTGGTGTCTTGGTTCCTCGACGATTGCAATGCAGCCATCGCCAAGACGCGGTGCTCGATCTCGAGGCGGTTTCACATAGTGACGACGGGGCGACCGATCCGTTGACGGTGGCCACCGAAGCAACGTTGCCGGCGATCATCCAAGACAACGTGCGTCACACCCTAAAAAGTGCCACGATCGGCGGCATTGATCTCGGATGCATCACCGATGTCTCGATCGATTTTGGCATCAACGTCGATACGCTCGGATGCAAGAGCGACATTTTCGACAAACACATCACCAAGGATCAAGGCATCACGTCGGTGATCAACATCACCACGTTGGAATCGGGGTTGCTTGCCGGATCCGGAATCCCGTTGAAGGGCAAGGGCGCCGCGCACGCCGACACCTCGATCGTGCTGAGACAACGCGAGACCGACGGTATCGGATTCTCGGCCGCCGACGACATCGAAATCACCGCGCACGGTTTGGCGACGTATCAAAACCGATCGGGCCAAGGTCCCGCGCGTGCTCAATCCGTGATCCAAGTGGTGTGCACTTGGGACGGTACCAATGCCCCTTTATTGATTACTT
Source organism: Novipirellula caenicola (assembly GCF_039545035.1). Lineage (NCBI taxonomy): Bacteria > Pseudomonadati > Planctomycetota > Planctomycetia > Pirellulales > Pirellulaceae > Novipirellula > Novipirellula caenicola. The sequence continues at coordinate 110,034 of NZ_BAABRO010000018.1, read as the reverse complement.
AGCCCATGGCCAAAAGACGAACAAAGTCAAATACCCCCGCACCCGCCGCCGTAATCGACGACGCAGCGATCGCAAACGTTTATCGCCGAGCGACCGGATGTTCGCATCACGAAGCGTCGGCCAAGGTTGCGAATATCGACGACGCAACCAAAACGAAGTGCGTTGCCGCAATCAAAGGCAAGCGACTCGGTTCCGTCCCCGGCATCGTAAACGCCGCTGCGACACCAACAAAATCGCAAACGAACAAGACCTCCGCGACGGTTGATCATTAAAGGAACCCTCAATGCCAACGGGACTTGGTGGCGAAATCATTTGGCTTTGCCCATCCCTTGATGATGACGGCAATGGCACCACAACCGTGACGGATCTGAGTGGCAACGGGAACGATGGCACACTTACAAACGCCACCCCCGCAACCGCATGGATCGCGGACACCGCATACGACGGTATTCGAGCGATCGATCTCGATGGAACGAACGATTATGTCGCGACCACATTAAACGCGGTACCGGTTTCATCGCATTCGTTCGCGATCTGGGTTTATAAACATTCCACCAACGATGCGATTCTTTTGAACCAGCGAGTTGGTGGAAATGCTCAGTTTCAATTGTGGTTAAGCCCGTCGACGCACAGCCAAAAATTGCAGTACTGGAATGGATCGTCCCAGGTCAACAGCGATACAAATTGCCCGCAAAACCAGTGGGTGCATTGTGGTGCAACGCGATCAGGGACGACCCTAAAGTTTTACATCAGTGGAACACTCGCGGGAACAAAAACGATCGCGGTACCGTCGGCATCGTCGGCCAACGTGTTGCTCGGCTACGAAGGCTATGGCTATGCCAAGGGCAAATGGGATGACTGCCGCATCTTCAATCGGGAATTGACTGCGGGTGAAATGTCGGCACTTGCGTCCGTTCGCGCCTATCAACCCGGCGGAACTCCCAAAGGCCCCGATTACATGACCGGTGTGCGACGTGGCTTGCTTTTTCTCTAGACATCGTGCATTGAAATGAAACCAAATCCTACCTACCCACGTCTCTATTTCCGAGTCTGGTCCGCGACGGATGATCCGGTGACGAATCTCGATGTTTCGGGAATCACGTCGGCGAAATACAGCCGATTGGTGTCGGGGCGATGGGCGACCGCCGTGGCGGTCGGTTCGCTTGTCGATGGCGATGACGGTGACGCATTTTTGGATGGAACTTTGATCCACGATGCAGTCGATGCACTTGGCAATCTGTATTCGATCGACGTATCGACCACGGCGGTGGCCGCCGGTGCCGATGCCGTGCGATTGGTGATCGTGTTGGCTGACGGAACCGCAAGCGTTGATGCAACGATCCACGAATTATCGACCGTTGGCGGTGGATTGGATGCGGCCGGAGTGCGAAACGCCATCGGTTTGGCCAGTGCGAATTTGGACACACAGCTTGCGGCCATCGTCGAAGACACTGGCACGACGCTACCAAATACGTTGGCCACCATCGCCGGTTACATCGACACCGAAGTCGCCGCCATCAAAGCCCAAACCGACAACTTGCCCGCCGATCCCGCGACCGAGACCACGCTTGCCGTATTAGATGGCTTGATCGACGCGATCAAAGCGGTCACCGATCAATTCGTGTTTACCAACCCCGGCGAAGTCGACGCCAACGCGGTATCGGGTGCGGGGGGAGGTGGATTGGATGCAGCCGGCGTGCGAAGTGCCATCGGTTTGGCCAGTGCGAATTTGGACACGCAGCTTGCGTCAATCGTCGAAGACACTGGAACGACGTTGCCGAGTACTTTGGCCACGATCGCCGGATACATCGACACCGAAGTCGCCGCGATCAAATCCAAGACCGACAACTTGCCCGCCGATCCCGCGACCGAGACAACGCTTGCCGTGTTGGATAGCTTGATCGACGCAATCAAAGGGGTGACCGATCAATTCGTCTTCACCAATCCCGGCGAAGTCGACGCCAACGCGGTGTCCGGTGCGGGGGGCGGTGGATTGGATGCGGCCGGAGTGCGAAGTGCGATCGGTTTGGCGAGCGCTAATTTGGACACACAGCTTGCGGGAATCGTCGAAGACACCGGAACGACGTTGCCGAGTACTATGGCGATGATCGCCGGTTACATCGACACCGAGGTCGCCGCGATCAAAGCCAAAACCGACAACTTGCCCGTCGATCCCGCGACCGAGACGACGCTTGCCATGTTGGATGGATTGATCGATGCAATCAAATCGGTCACGGATCAATTCGTTTTCACCAACCCCGGCGAAGTCGACGCCAATGCGGTGTCCGGTGCGGGCGGCAGTGGACTGGATGCGGCCGGCGTGCGAAGTGCGATTGGATTGGCTAGTGCTAACTTAGACACGCAGTTGGCGGCTATCATCGAAGACACTGGAACGACATTGCCCAGTACGCTCGGCACGATTGCTGGATACATCGACACCGAGATTGCCACGATCAAAGCGGTCACCGATCAATTTGTATTTTCCAGCCCCGGCATGGTCGACGTAAAAGTGGTCTCGGGCGGGATGACGGAATCAGGCGTGCGAAGCGCGATCGGGATGACCAGTGCCAACTTGGATTCGCAGCTTGGCACATTGTTGACCAGTTCGTCGTTTACCGCCGCGCTGCCGTCGAATTTTGCGGATCTTGCCATCGAAGCGGCCACCGGAAAAGTTACCGCCGAAACGGACGTCGTATTTGATTACGAGGAACTGGCCGACGCAGTGGCGACCCGCATGTTGCCATCGGCGAACAACTTTACTGGCAACGGATCGACGAACATTTCCGACACCATCCGAATCAAACAACGGGACGACTACACCGCCACGATGGGACGTGCGTTCGAATGGTCGATCACCAATTCCGCCGTCGATTACACCGCCGCCTCGGTCGTTGTCGGGGCGGCCGGCGGTGGGACCGAGCCTGATTCTCCGGTATTGGTCGGTTCGATCTCGTTGCACAACAAGGCCGTCGGCAGCTGTACGGTGCGATTGGAATTTAGTTCGGCACAAACGTCCGTGCCGGTCGACCGTTACCACTTTGACGCCCATTTGTTGATCGACGGGAAACGAAGCACCGACATTGAATTGCAAGTCGTGGTGGAACCGAAATACGCCGACGCGCCGATATAGTCGTCGCGTGGATCGAACGCGGGACAACACGCGACGGAAAGACAATTTGGACGGCTCACACATTCTACCCGAATTAACGCGTGAGCCATGTCACTGATCTATTTCCTTCCCGGCGTCAAGGATGTCAACGCCGCGATCCTCGATCAATTCGGGCTTTCCGGTTTGATCGATCGACCGACCAAACGCGAGACGTTCCGCGGGCCCGACGATTTGCAAGGCATGCTTTGTTGCCAATCCGGTTCGGTTCGGACGTTGCGGTTTGATCCGAACCAAAAATGGACAAAGCGGTTTGGCACCGACGCCTACGTCGGCATCGATCCGGAATCCCCCGTCACCCCCGAATCGCTTTCGCGGCCAACACAGATCGCCGGTCAACGGTTGACATTGTTCGATGGTCGGTCGTACATGATCCCGCAATTGCGTTGCTTTGACGTCAACCAGATCGACGGCCCGATGTTGTATTCATGCAATTTGGATCGCATGTTGACTCAGGATTCCGACACCGGCCGGATGGTGCCCGGCGAAGTCGTTCCGCAATACCGCGACGTGTGGAACGACGCCATCGCGATCGGTGATCGCATCTTGGCACAATTGAGTCGCGGACAAGTCAGTGCATCGCTCGAGGAAGTCGATTTGCACGATTTCGCGATCAAGGTCCTGGGGTTGAATTATCGGATCGAAAAGCCCGAAGCCACGGCCGCGAATTTGTTAACTGTCGATTTGTCGACCAAGATCCTAAATATCGCGATCGACACGGAAACGATGAGGGCCAACTTGGGAAACCGTCTACGCCGCCGACTCTCCGGCGGCTCGCATACAAAATCTGGTGTAACGCCGCGAACCGCGGGCTAAACCATCCCTACCATCCCACCCTCGCGGAATTGATCTTGTGGCAACTACCGTCGTCGAGCTGAGCGGAGACGAAGCCAAACTGTTGGCGTCGCTTCAGCGTGTGATCGAAAAAGAACGCGACCACGAACGCCAACTTGCCCGCACCGCAGACGCAGGCAACGCCGCCGGTGACGAAATCGAAGCCGCGCTGAAACGCGTCAAGGATGCCGACGACAAAGCACTCAAAGGGATGCTGGCCGATCTGAAACGAGCGGGACCAGAAGGCAAGAAACTCGGAGATCAACTGCAAGCACATTTTCGATCGACGGGGCAAGCGGGGCAAAAGTCGATCGAGTCGATCATTGCAAACTTGCGCCGGATCGACCCTGCGGCCGCCGATGCTGCCGAGGCGATGCGAGCCGAATTTGAAACGTCGCAAGTCACGTTAAAATTCGATGATTCGATTCGATCGATCGAGCAGCTAGGCGGATCGGCATCGAAAGTAATTCGCGAGATGCGTGACGATCTTGCAGCGATCGAATTGGCCGCACCGAACATCGACATTTACGTCGAACGTCTCCGCGAACTCGATCCGGTCGCAGCCGAGGTGGCCACCCGCGTGCGCGCCGAACTTGGCAACGTGGAACCCGATGTCGCATTCGATCGGATTCACGCTGCGCTTGCCGAACTTGGTCCGGAATCAGCGGAATTGTCCAACCAGATAACGCGATCATTGGCCACCGCCGGAAACGACACGGCGGCATTGGATGTCTACGTCGAACGTCTCCGCGAACTCGATCCTGCTGCAGCCGAGGTGGCCGCCCGCGTGCGTGCCGAGCTTGGCGACGTCGAGCCCGAAGTCGCATTCGATCGGATTCACGCTGCGCTTGCCGAACTTGGTCCCGAATCGGCGGAACTATCAAACCAGATCACTCGGTCATTGGCCACCGCCGGCGGCGACACTGCGGCATTGGAATCCTATCTTGCCAATCTCGAGAAACTTGGCCCGGCGGCAAAGGGCGTGGCCGACGAAATTCGCACTCGGATTGCCGAAGCCGACAAGCAAACCGAATTCAACAACACGCTTGCCGAGCTGAAATCGCTAGGCGGCGAAGCGTCGGAAATCGCCAAGGGAATCGAAGCCGACTTGGTCGCAGCCGATGCTGCGGCTGCGGACGACATGAACGAAGTGCTCGAGCGATTGAAGCGAATCGACCCGACGGTCGAGGCGTCGGCCGACCGGATCAAGAGCGAATTAGCCGACGCGGCACGATTCAGCGAGGGCAAGTTTGCTGAAACGCTCGAAACATTGCGGTCGATGGGGCCGGTTGGTCGCGAGGTCGCGGCGGAGCTGAAAAGCCATTTGGTCAACGCTGGCGAATTGGCTGAGCGGTCGATCGACGATGTGATTGCGTCGCTTGGAAAGATCGATCCCGCAGCGGAAAAGGCGGCTCGTGCCATTAAGGATAAGGTACAGCCCGAAGCATCGACACTTGACAAGACGTTCGAAGGTACTGTCCAAAAGTTTCTCGCGATCGGTACCGCGTACAGCACTTTTCAAAATGTGCTCGCGTCGATCAATCAGTACCTAGTCGATCAACAAACATTGCTTGACAATTCGCTCGACAAGCAACGCGAACTTGCGAAAGCCCAGCAAGAGGCCGCCAAAAACCTTGCCGGATTGTCGATCGTCGAGCGCGACGAATTGCTGCAGCGATCCATTGGTGAAATCGCCAACAAAGCCGGCTTTTCGGGTCTTACCGAAATCACCACGGCACTCGGTGCCGCCGTCTCGCGTGGGGCAACGTCCGAGCAAGCGGTCGACGCGGTCACGCAATCGGCACGGCTCGAGCGAAACACGCCCGATCAGCTCGATGAAACGGCGGCTGGAGCGGTGGCATTGCAAAGGCAAACCGGATTGACCGACATCCGCCAATCGATCGCGTTGCTCGAAACCACCGGAACGCAAGCCGCAATCGTTGATCCCGGCGCATTGGTCGAATCGTTACCAAAAGCGATTGGTTCGTCTGTGTCGACCGTTCGCGAACAAGACGCCGAGGAAGCGTCGCGACAAGCGGCCGCGTTATTCGCAGTCATTACCCAATTCGGCAATGACGACCGGGGGACGAGCTCGGCGACGTTCCAAACCGATTTCTCAACACGGATGGATTCGTTCTTTACCGGTCTGGACGATGAACTCGTTGACGCACGAAGCAAAATTGAATTGCTCGATCGAAAGATCGCCAAGGGGTCCGCGACCGAGGCGAACATTCGCGACCGTGAGCGACTGGCCGAATTCGTTACCGTCGCAACCGAAGTCCAGCAGAAGGGCGAAGGCACCGCGGCGTTTGACACGTTTTTTGGCCGAATTCAAACACTGCAGCAAAACGAAGCATTACAGCGGCAGTTCGTTGGCGAAGGATTTGGTGAAAAGCAATTCCAAGTTGTTCTGAATGACATCTTTGACGCCGAAAGCGACGCCGCACGGCAGCTGCGAAGCAGCTACCAAACGATCCGAGCGGATGCGGACTTCTTCGAACGCGAAGCCTCGCAAATCGCGTCGGGAACACCGCAATTGTCCGTATCCAACTTCGTCAGCCGAAGCGAGGGGGGGCAGTCCGCTCAATTGAGTCAAGACATTGAGGGGGCGTCTCTCGCAGCATTGCGTGACCAAGTCGCCACCACCCTACAGGAAACACGTTCTCCGGGGTTTCTTGGATTTGTATCGTCCCAAGTCGACGAAGCGTGGATCCGCCGCGGTCGACTATCGGGGTCAACATTCGCCGAAGAATCAGTCGACGCGATCAACACATTGCTCGGACGTCGACGTGAATTTGCACAGGACGGAATCACGACAGAAGAACAACCCGTCATCAACCGGTTGGATAACCAGATCGACGCCATCATCGAGTTGATTACGAATAACGCCAACTCACTTGTTCCCGGTTCAATCACCTCGGCCGCCGACTACGCGACCGACCTCGGGGACCGTGTTCGCAGGGAAGGGAACGCCGAACTGGGACGCTACATGGAGAATCTTGCCAATGAGTTTCGTAACGTAGCAAAGAAAGTCGACGAACAAAACAAGATCGCACGTGAACAACTTGATGCGATGAAGGGAACCGAAGCGAACACGAAACCAAAACCGGGTAATTCGTCCAACGTCATTCGCCAATCAGCGATCAATGCGGATCAACGCGCGGCAATGGAAACCCAATAATCAAATGCTCAACATCGGTGGAATTCTATTTGATCATTACGAAGGCACGGTCGAGGTGCCCAAATGGTCGGGCGTGCCCTACGTGCAACCCGGTGTTCCCAACGTCGGCATCCAAATGCACCCGCCGTCGGGGATGCCCTTCGGACTTTTGGCCACGCGGTTTGATGCGGTTGACTATTTCGAGATCAATCAACGGCGCCAACGCGACAAGATCGGTTTGCACGCCTACATCATCGCCGACGGCATCAATTACGAATTCACGCCCTATCGGCTGCGTTTCTTTGTTCTCGATGTCCGTATCGTTTCCGCCGAAATCATTCCGATGGCCGCCGGATCGAGGAACGGTGTCAATTATGAACATTCGCCCGCATCGAAGATCGTCAGCGAATGGATTCTCGTTGCGGTGCCAATGTCCTAATGTCGATTACGATCAACCTAAACAACGCCGATCTTTTTCCTCGCCAATCGACGACGCACTCGTCGCGAGTTTGGACAAAACCGCGTTGGTCCGACGACTGGACACCGCGGCCCGATTTGCACGCTACGCAAACGGTTTGGTCGGCATTCCCGCAAATCTCTACCGCAACGCTGCACTACCAATACGGTTGGCGATGTTTGCCGGGTGACAACACCGCGCGACGGTTCGCACCAATCACCGCGCGTGGTTATTGGGTATTGATCGCCCACGAATCGGACGATTCCGTAACGCCGATGGTGTGGCTCGGGTACGCCGAATCGCCGCAAAACCAACCGCTATCCTACGGCTCGGCCGACCCGCGAAGCAGCGCGATTGCCAGCGGTACGCAGATCGTTCCCTGTTTTGGGATGGAACGGTTGTGGGACTTTGCCACGATCGAAGGCACAGTCGCCAGCGATCCAGATGACGAAGAAAAATGGAAGCGTTTCGGCGACATCGCCGCCACGTTCAACCAAGACGGCCGCGGCAACCGGTCCGCGACTCGAAAACCGATCGAAGACACTCGCACTTGGCAAGCATACGGATTCACGCGTCCCGACGAAGAACGACACACGTGGTCGACCGCCGACATCGTCCAACACTTGATCGGATTCCACGCGCCGACATCGTCGCGGATCATGCCCAATCCCGATTCGGCCCCATTGTCGGAAATTCCGTGGCGAATCAGCGGTTTAGAATACCTGCCCAATTGGGACTCGCCCACCGTTACATGCGACGGCCGGACCGTCGGCGATGTGCTTCGTCAACTCGTCACCCCCGGTCGCATGGCTTCGCTCGCGATCGGCGCGACCGCAACGATCCCCGACGTCGGCACCTCCGGATTGCCGGTCGTCAACGGCGTTCATCTCGTCTCGCAAACTCGATTGATTACCCCGACCACGATCCCCGGCATCGGAGCGTTGCCGCATGATTCCGGCGGTGTCAACGTTTACGCGTTGGCCGATCCATTGACCCACATCGACCACCAAATCGATTCGTCCGACGTGGTCGACGAAGTCGTCGTCGCCGGTCCGCGTGAAATCTCGGTGTGCACGCTGAAACACGGATCGAAACAATGGTCGGACACATGGACGCTTGAAAACAAAAACGATTACGATTACGGGGCGTTTCTCGATCCTGATTGGAGCGAATGGACCAACGCCGAACGGTCCGAAGCTAACAAACGAGTCCGAGATCAAGTCCACTTGCAATCGGTCTATCGCGATCTTGTCCTCGATCCGGAATCCGATGGCACGTGCCTTGATGGCAAATCAATCTATCCCGATCGTGAAACCGGCGGCAACGACGACACACCTCACGTGGCCTACCCGGGAACGCACCGTATCCTTACCGAGTTGCCATTATTTGCTGGCGTCGACTACTCCGGCGACCTCAATGCGGTTGACGAATCGGTCGGCTGGCAACTGCGGCCGATCCTCGTGTCGATGGCAATGCCGTCGGAGAATGTATCTGACAAACGCGATCCGCTCGAGCTGATCGGCGACGTCGACGCGCATTTGCCCACGGGCCCCTTCGCCTCGATGCGTCCGTTCACGCTCGAAGTCAATGCGATCAACGAAAATGGTCCCGGTTTGCGATTAAACGTCGGCGGTGCCCCAAGGTTCGTCATAGCCGCGTCCAACGGCAACGAGGCCGATGGCAAAGGGTTGAGCGGATACGATTACAAAACGATCGAGACGACCGTTGCGATGCTCGGCGATCGCCGTCCCTACTACTCGATCGCATCCGGTAATCTTGGGGCGATCGATGTGCCACGGCGTCGGCTTTATGTTTTTGAACACGCGCCGTTGCAGATGATCTACATTCCGCCGGGAACAGTGGTCGAGATCGACGAGTTTGGCGATCGCAAAACTTCCAACGGTGGCATTTTGCGAAACCCATTGCCGAGGCTACAAGCACTTGCGTCATTGCTTGCCGCCCACGCCCATTCGCCTCGACATCGCGTCACGATCGAATCCGAACGACGAATCGGATTGTTGCCGATCGGTGCCAATGTGCGATACGTCGATGTCGCCGGCGTTGATGTTGCTGCCCCGGTGATCGAGATCCGTATCGACTCTCCGATCGCGACGCGGACATCTGACGCCCGGTCCACACAAACCATCACGGCCGCGTCGCATCGTTTCGACGTGATGCGGTTGATCGAAGCGGGGGCGAACCGATGAGTGAATTGCAACAATTGCGTGACGAGGTGACGCAGCTGCGGGCGGCCGTCGCCCAGCTGCAAGCGAACATGGTGACGCGATCGCAACCGTCGATCCGGTTTGCCGAGGGATTGTTGACCGAGTCGGTCACGATCGCACCATCGGCGGCGGATCACGCATTTTCTGCGACGACCATCACGATCCAAGTTTTCCGCACCACCGACCGCGACGGCGTCGAGCTGGTCGAGACATTTGGAACGATCGAAGCCACCGCGGTACCGCCGGGGGAATACACCGTCGGTTGTTACGCGATCGCAGTGCAATTCGGCAACGATGGCGTGTGGCGAACGATCACGCTTGGATGCAACCCAACGATCGAGGATTACGAGCCCAATGTCATTCCAGAATAGCCCCGGTGGCGGTGGCGATTGCGGTTGTGACGAGACGTGTGAATTGTGGGCGACCACCGCTGCCAACGACGTGCGATTATTGCCGCCAACCGATTGGCGACTCGATTGCAGCTTTCACACGTACGACGGTGAATCGACTCGCGAATTGGTGGTCAAAAGAAGCGATGATTCGATTTGGTTGAAAATCACACTCGACTATTTTCCCTCGGGATTAAAAGTCGTTTACAACGAATGGGAGCTGCCATACGAACATCGCTGGATCATCACAGTCGAGTGTGACGGCGAAACACGAGAACGTTTGATTCCGGTCAAATCTGGTTTTGCGATGAAAGTGAAAGTCGCGTTTGATGGCAACACGTTGTTGGTGAATGCGGCGCCGATGTTGAAGGTTTACGACGTGCTTGCCGAGCCGAGTGGCGACATCGTCCGGCGATGGTGGGAGCAAGAAAACTGGCTCGAGTTCACGCCCACCACGCCGAGCGGCAAATTGTCGGCATCGTTCACGTTGCCCGATGGCGATTTGGCAAACTACCCAAGCATTGCCGGTTCGATCATCGCCAACAATCAAACCAACCTTGCCGAGTCACGGTTTCTCGATTGCCCACCGCTCGCGGCTTGCGTTCGGCGGTCCAATCGACGCCAATTGCGAATGTCGGTTTTGTCCGTCACCACTCCCGGCGGTTCGTTCACCGGTTTCGTCGATCCACGGCCCAACGATCCTTTTCTCGACCCGCCAAATTATCATGCAACTCGCGACCGAACGTTGATCTATAACGGGTGTAATTACAGCGAAGCGATCTACGGCGAAATCTACATCAACGCCCGAATGGCTCGTGAGATCTTGCTCGTTCAAGACGCGGTGCATGGTATTGAAAACACTCCGTCACCGATAACGCAATCGGTGGCGTTCCGGACGCCGCAAGTTCATGCGTCGGTGTGGATTGCCGGGATCGACGAATCAACCAACGAGTTTATTGTCAGCGCTAACTTGTATACGGTTGTTGATCTACGCAATTCTGCGGTCGAAACATCAACTCAGTTTGCTAATTTGTGGGCGGGCAGCGGTCAAACGAACGATCAGTACGGCCCGCAAACCGCGATCGATGCGGGTGACTTTTCGTATGTCACCACAGCTTCGTCGGGAACAAAATGGGGGCCTTGCAAAAAGCGTCCCTCCGGTCCCGTGATGTGGTTGGTCAGCGGTCATCCAGCGCTCGCAGAGATTGGCAACCGAGTCACGTCGCCCATTTTGACCCAGTGGCAAAAGCGGATCCCAATTTTTGACGACACTCCGCCGACAATCACCTTCGGCCCGGACGACTTGGTTGGCGAAGACTTGGAAACCACCTTTTATCGATTGACATCAATCGAATTATCATGGGCCGGCGGCGTGCACACCGTCCGCCATCACGCCGCCCCCTTCACCAAAAACGATTTCGAATTGGTCGTTGGAGCGCCCTGAGCCAGCAATCATTTTGATGATTCTCTGACGAACAAGGTTGATGCTAGCATGCCTGGGTTTCAAGCCGTGGGAATTCCCCCTCGTCAGAGTCATGCCGTAGGTGAGAATAAGCTTGACGCTGGCCCGGCGGTGGGGGAGAATAACGCGACGGACAGCCCGCTCCGAAGAGGGGGTGCTGCGTGAGAACAAGTCGAACAAGCGGTGAGAACACCCCAAAACGACTTATTCTCACCCTGTCCTCCCGTAGAAACATAAGTTCGTCGGACTAGGCTCACTCCCAATCCCTACTCATGAATCAAAAGATAGACGATGGACCAGCGTGTCCGTGATATTCTCGCTCTCGGGCGATCTGACCGTACGACTGACCATGCCCAAACCGCCGTCCAACATGCGGTCGGTGCTGCCGATGAATTTGGCGACTCGTGCGTGGATTCGTGCCATATTCTGCTTGGACTTTATCTCGTCGACGGCTTTAGTGTAGCCGCCAACGTGCTTTCGCATCTTGAATTGCCCGAATTCGAATTGCGAAGACGCTTAGCTGGTCGGAACCGCGTCCATTGCAGCTCACCACTCGGGATCGATGACGACGTTCCTGTCGTATTCACTGAAGCACTCGCAGGTGCCGACCGAATGCATCACAGGCACATCGGAACGGAGCACCTATTGCTTGGTGTGGTGGCGAGCAAAACGAAATCGGTCAATCTGCTCGCTGGATTTGGGATCGCCCCCGACGCTGTGACTCACGAAGTGCTCGGGCTGATGGGGTGGTTACGCTGAATCCGCTGCAGGTACCGACGAACCATGCGATGGTGACGGAGCGGCGGCATCGTTTTTGCAAACTGGTTCAATCACCCTTCGCCGCCCGCACATCGCCGCCGTTCGTCGACACCTCAAACGCGAGATTTGACATGCCCCATCGAATCGCAGCTCTCGTTGTGCTCACTGTATTTTGCTCTTACGTGACGGCGGACGATTGCCTGCCTGAGTCGGCAGGTAACGAATCCCGCCAGCTGCCAGCCAATGTTTCGGCCAACGAAGACCCTGCAGTTGTCTACCACGGAAAACGCGAAATTCGTATCGAAAGTGGGGGGGCAAAACCAACTGTGGCGTTAAGCGATCGACGCGGTGGCGCTGAAAAGTTCAATTACTACGGTAAACGTGAAATTCGCGTCGAAGCTATCGGCGCGAGAGCAACTGGTGCGAGAAGGACGAACAAAGTCACTGCTAAGGAGCGCCCCTTCGTCTACTATGGTACTCGCGACATTAGTACTCCTGGTGAGTAATTTTCAAGTCTGCGCTGCGACGAACCATGGGATTCAACGGAGCGGCGGAGGCGAGTTTCTTGGTGAGATCAATGTCGATTTCCGCCGCCCGCTGATCCCAAACGTTATCCCATTGAAGACAGAACATCTTGAAGATCAAAGCTACCCTCTCGCAAGAAACCTCTGCCGGGAAGCCGACCTTGGTCTGCCCCCAGTGTGGCAACACTGGTACGTTCGACGAACTTGGCAAAGATCTTAAAATCAACAACGAGTATTCTTGCGGTCAACGTCGGTGCCCAAGCTCATCCTGCCGCGGTCACGTTTTTGTCGTATTCGACAAACGCAATGCTGTCGCCACCTATCCACCGGTTCGCCTAACATTTGATTCCGAAAACGTTCCCGCTTCCGTAAAGGAGTCGTTAGAGGAGGCGATAGACTGTCACTCCGCCCACGCTTTCATTGCTGCCGCGATAATGTTGCGACGTACACTTGAGAAGATTTGTGATGATCGTGGAGCAACTGGCAATAATCTGAAGGCTCGAATCAAAGATCTTGAATCCAAAATTGTTCTGCCCCGCGAGCTTATTGATGCAATGGACGAACTTCGGTTGCTCGGGAATGATGCCGCACACATCGAAGCACGGACATTCGCAGAAATTTCCGAACAGGAACTTGCAGTCGCGTTTGAGTTCACGAAGGAGATTATCAAAGGGTTGTATCAATACTCATCACTACTGGAACGCCTTCGGTCCCTCAAAGCATCCGACGCGAAGGGATAACCAAGCCGTGAACGTGCGGACTGGCAAGGTCTGATTGACGAGCGGGTGCGAATCCCGCCTGGGTAAGTGCTAGCCACACGCCCAGTATTGAGTGTTGCAGGCTGCGTATAAGAAGCTTGACTTCGAAATCGTAGCTTGAAGCGTACACAGAGAGGTAGTGAGGATGAATGGATCGCAGGTGGCCCTGCGACCGTGAACGGGATTAGCTCCGAAATTTGGTAACTGTTGGATTCTGCCCAAGGTTTGTTCACGCCCCAAGGCAACACCGTTTGTAACGTCAATGGCGAGTTGCAAACGGAGACCCGGAGTCGGCGCCCCATTCGCGCTATACAACACGTCAGCCAGGCAACCAGTGAGGCCCTGAAGTTCTTGATTCGATTATGACTTCCAATCACAACGAACCGAGTATGCCCGAGAAGTGGAATAAGCGACGAAGGCAAATGACTCTCAGGGATTCGGATGGCCGCATAGTACCGCAGTCGCCCAAAGTCCAATTGGGTAGCGAGAAGCCGGGTAATACCGGTGTAGGGAAGGCGGTCAGGATTTTTCGCGACCAAGACGCCCCACCGCCCACACTCAGTGGTGAGACTTCGGTGCTGGACCGCTTGGATCGCATCACCCACAGAGCGGAGACGCACCCAGAAGAGGTGTTTAATAACCTCTTCTCGCTGCTCAACTATGAGCTGCTATGGTACGCCTTTCGCCGATTGAAACGAGGCAAAACGCCAGGAGTCGATGGCGTCACGGTGGAAGACTACGAAGAGAATCTCGAAGGGAATCTTCGGGAACTGCTCAGTCGACTGCACCGGGGCAGCTATCGTCCGATGCCAAGCTTGCGTAAGAACATCCCCAAAGGGAATGGGAAGACGCGAGCGCTTGGTATCTCTTGCGTGGAGGATAAACTTGTCCAAAGCGCGATCGTGATGATCTTGGAGCAAATCTACGAAGTCGACTTCTATGACTTTTCGTATGGTTATCGCCCTGGGAAATCGTGTCACGGGACACTAGCGAATCTTGGCGGGATCATTGCGACGCGGAAAGTGAACTGGGTCAGCGACGCCGACATCAAAGGCTTCTTTGATAACGTGTCTCACGAACGTCTTGTCGAGCTTTTGCGGAAACGCATCAGCGACCGCAAGATGCTTCGGCTGATCTGCCGTTTCCTGAAAGCGGGTGTGATGGTCAATGGCAAATTGCAGGCAACCGAAGACGGAGTTCCACAAGGAGCAAGTCTCTCACCGTTGTTGGCTAACGTGTATTTGCATTACGTGTTAGACGAGTGGTTTGAACAAGAGGTGCGGCCGAGACTTCGCGGTGAAGCGTACTTGATACGCTTTGCCGACGATTTTATCTGCTGCTTCGAGTTGGAATCGGACGCGCGGAGATACCAAGCGGTTTTGCCCAAGCGACTTGACCGGTTCTCGTTATCAATCGCCGAGGAGAAAACAAAGTTGATTCGTTTTGGACGTTTCGCGCGTCGCGATAGCCAGCGGCGAGGTGAAGGGGCCCCAGCGACCTTCGACTTCCTCGGATTCACTCACTACTGCGGTCGCTCACGAGCGGGCAAGTTCAAACTGAAGAGGAAAACGTCCGGGAAGAAATTACGCGTGAAGTTGAAAGAGATGCGACTCTGGTTTCATCATCAGCTCTCCACTGCGGTCGGCGAAATGTGGCAAGTCCTGAACGCGAAACTTCGCGGACACTATCAGTATTACGGGATCAATGACAATTGGCCGATGCTGATGGCGTACCGCAGCAAGGTTCGTCGGATGGCAAAGCGTCACCTAAGTCGCCGCAGTCAAAACAGCTATGTGAACTGGGATGATTTCAATCGCTTCACGGAGCTTCATCCTTTGGCGAATCCGAAGCGTTTAACGGACCTGATCGCGATGAACCGGCAGGGGGTGTGTGGCGGTGAGAAGTGAAATCTGGGAGCCGGATGCGGTAGCCCCGCACGTCCGGATCTGAGAGGGGCCGAGGGTCAATGAGGCAGGGTTAAAATCTTGTGACACCACCAGGGAAACCGGTGGCCAACAGGGAACACAAAGCTTAACCTAAACCGAAGAGACCTCGGTCTACTCGCCCGGAGAACGGCTTGCAAGGTTTTGCAAATGGAGAGTCAACTGTCCGTTCCCGGTTACGGCAACCGTTATCCGACTGGGCACACTCGCTATCATGGAGAATCCTTACAACCCCCCTAAGTCGCTAACCCTGGAAGATGGTGGCGTCCAACTGCACGCGATAAGAATCTTGCTCGGCCTTGGCGTCGCATCCTTCGCCTGCATCATGGCCGGTCCGGTCTATTCGCTCCTGAGCGTTTACGCGGGCATCGGTAACACGCCCTATTGGGATCGATTGCTATCCGGTCGATCCTTCCCTTTGACAACTCTGCAAATAACCACCACCAGACTATTCATTGCTGGGGGACTCGTCATTCCATCGCTACTTTCGTTCGCGATTTTCATGATTCGCCCTACAATTCGCCAGATCATTGCTCGCAGAAAGCAGAACGGCGGATAACCAATGGATTGCACGGGAGTCGGGCGTCACGCGTTTTGGCAGATCAAACTAATCACGGCCCGACCCCGTGAATCCTAGCGTTCCCCGTAAGACGTCCTAATTGGGTGAGTACGGTGAATCGAGGAGCATAAAAGGTGTCGAGCATAAAAGGTGTCAGGACTCTTTTTTCGTAGCGTGACGGAGATGTAAGGCGTTTTTTTTTGGAAACCGACGACGCTCGTTGATTGACTTTGCTTGAATCATCAAGGGCTGGCGGGGGATGCCGTTAAGAGGGTAAAAAGGTGTCAGGACTCTTTTTCCGGGGTAAAAAGGTGTCAGGGGGTAAAAAGGTGTCAGGACTCTTTTTCCGTAGCGTGACGGAGATGTTAGGCGATTTTTTGGGAATCCGACGACGCTCGATTGATTGACTTTGCTTGAATCATCAAGGGCTGGCGGGGGATGCCGCTAAGCATCACGCGGCATCCCCATCACAAGCGATTTCTCGCTCGCCGCCAGCCCTAGGTTGTCCGTGACACCCGCGATCAAGCAAGTGGACATATCTTGTCCTCGGGATAAAAAATCAGGGCCGTCTCGGCAAATCCTGATCTGGTGCTGATCCGCGTCGCTCTGCGTGCATCGATTTTGCGATACCGAGTGTCGCCGTAAACGAATTGTTCGCCAATTCGGAGGCTTCCAAATTCGTCTTTCTTTTCTTCGTCGATAGAGTTTCTGATATTTTCGATCAAGTTGTCCTTTGGTAATTCAACTTGCGGAGTAATCGGGGCGACCTCCGAGTCGTCGCTGTCCTCCATTAGGCTCCAATGGTTCTTTGATGCATGATGCGCTAGCCATGATATTAAACATCGTTCGAAGGCATGGGTGCCGAAGAAGATGGCAAACACGCTGTACGATCCGCTGTGTTGTGTAATGTTGGTGTGGCCATTTGATGCTGCGACAATGGTGGCGACAATCTCTTCAAGTCGTGACCTGATGTCTGGATCACAATCGTGCCCTACCAGCGGTCGAAGCACTAAGCGATGAATGTCTAAGGTATGGAATGGACGCTTTCGCGCGAGACTCACTTGCTGGCTCAAGTCACAACTTAGACTTTCCGTGTCCTCGGATCTGACATTGCGGACCAACCGTTTCGCCAATTCCCGATCGTCCGCGGTTGGATGGATCGGGAAGCCGTAATGTCCGATCGGCCGCCCCGAATTTGAGTCGTTTTGCAACACGTTTCTTCGCCCCAGAACCATTTGCGTTTGACTGCGTTCCATCGAATCTCACCTCCACGGTGACAACCGGATGCGTCCGTGGATGACGCAGCCCCAAAGCCTAGGTTGGGGAAAAACACCGAGGTTGTAATCAGAACCGAATTCTCGAGATATGTTCCGAGTTCCGAAGAGTAAATTGCTACAATCGGTACTGTCGGCACGCTATCAGGCGATTTTTACAGATTTAACCGTGCATCCAATTGCGAATGTTGTTCGATTCGTCGGTACAAAACAATCGGGTCCAAACAATGTCGAATCTTCAGCGAGAAGGGGAATGTAGAGAAGGTGCAATCGCCCATGTCATTTGCGATCACCTTTTGGCTTTAATTACCCTATCCTCGGGATAAAAGTGAATCACGCGTCGTGCGTCTGTTTGACGATCGACCAACATTGCCCGTCGATCGTCCAGTTTGCGAAACCTTCGGGAATCGTGTTCAAACTCTTCGCCGGCGTTAATCTCGTAAAACTCAACTTCCATTTCGTGATCGCAATTGTTTGTGCTTGAACATCATTGACATTTGCCCGGCTGGCAAATGGAGTGCCGATAATTGAGGTCACGGCCGCAGAACATCTTCAATCAGGCTCCATTTATTGCGAACCGCCTTGTGTGCCAGCCAAGTAATCATGCTTTGACATAGCATGTCGCTGCCGATCAAAACGGCGTAAACGGCCCATGAGTCATGTCGCTTGACCATTTTTGCCCGGCTATCACTGAGCTGCAAAATTGCCGCCACCGTGTCCACTAGGCCTAACTGAAGATCGACCGCGTCCTCACAACCGACCAAAGGCCGAAGTAATAGTCGAACTACGTTTCCATCGACGATTTTGCCCTCGGGTATCTCAAATTTTTTCAATCTCAAAGATTCGCGTAGCGGTTCCTCAACCACATTTGCTGCATCTTGAATCAAGATTTGAGATTCCCTGATTGTGGCTCGGCTAATTCGCTTCGATGCATCGTCGTAGTGCGGCTGCATTCTAGCTTTCCAGTTATCAGCATTGAGGGAGGGATCATCAGCGGTGGGGCTCTCAATCATACTTGGCACGGCGATGCATGCCGAGTCAACTTCACGGTCCGCAGCGGTTCCGTGCAAAACGATGAAACGGTGTTGACGATTACACCGAAAAGACACACGCAATCTTGGGAACCATTGCGGTCGACATCCCTGACCGTTTTCGACGAAGCATTGTCATCGAGGTGAGGTGAAGTCGTAGAAAGCGTTTGCAGAAGCGAAGCACCGCATTCCCCACCGCCGGCCGAGCATCATGCAAGTCTGCGTGTTGCCTCTGTAATTTGCGAAACAATTGACAGTCCTAATCAAATGCCTGCCCAATCGCGAGACGTTTAGATCCATCCCTCATAACAACCACCAGAAGGGGCGCATTGCGTCTTTCGCGGCATCGTGGACGCTTGCTGTGGTCAGATCGCGTCGCAGTGCTCAACCAGGCTCCATTTGTTTTTCATTGCCCTCTGCGCGAGCCAGATGATGATGCTTCGCCTAAACACATAGCTTCCGAAAAAGACAGCGTAGACAGAGAGTGTGTCGTCATGTGTCGAAATTTTCATGTGTTGATGAGTAACTCCCAGAATTCCAGCAACCGTTTTCTCGAGTCCCAAGTGCAAATCTTTGTCTTTTTCGCAACCAACCAACGGTCGAAGGATTAATCGATCCACCTTTATATCGATCAATTCGCCATCGATTGTGTCAATGGCTTCCTGGGTCAATTGTTCGCGCACGGCATGATCTTCTAGTTTCTGTGCTTTTCGAATCAGCTTTTTGGCGGTGGCTAAATGACCAGCATTGATCCGGTGAGAGAGATTCAGTGGGTCGCGGTGCATCTGCAGTATTTCCAGTTTCAAGCGTTGGTACCAGATTAGTTTACAACATGTCGAATGCTGCAATCCACGGTAATCTGCTGCCGCAGATAACAAATGTTGTCAGAATGCGTCGAGCGGCGCCGATCACAGGGCGGCAAATAATGCTAGCGATTGCTACTGTGGGATAGATGATGAATTGTGGAGCGATGGGAGCAAGCTGTCATGCAATTTAAGCGAATTTGCGTCTGCCCCCCCGAGTTGTTTGAAATGTGCACATAGATGTGTCTAATTTGGCTTTTTCTTGTGGCGCGTTGGCGAATATTATGTAACATTCGCATGTATTGAACTCGTTGCAAGGAGTTGCGATTGCGATGAGTCATCGTAGGATCTAACACGGATTCATCCTCACGCAACTTGGGACGCCTAGTACGACGATGTCTGACATCGAGATCCACAATCACAAACTTTCCAAACTATGGAGCGAAAAATGTGAACTGATGCAAGATGTGGCAACAAAGGCTTCAAGCCGGTGCGGTGAAGAGTATGGAGATATTATCCGCCGAAGCGTTGCTGATTTTTGCAACCAGTCCCCGCCGCGGACGAACGAGGATTTTGAAGTGCGGGCGGCCGAACTATTGCAGCTCAGCCGATTCGTTGGGGCGATCTCAAGTGCTGCTATTTCGGCAAGGCGGCACCCACATGTTGCGAGGCAAATCCTTGCTGCTACGAAAGCGTTCTCGAAAGCCGCAATTTCGACCGGTGACATGCCAAACCTCTGTTGGCGGTTTGCTACGCTGATTGCCGAGATTTGTAGATCCGATAGAGATAAACGCCCTGAAGTCGCCTGAACGTTCGATCACTACCGGTTTCAGTAGTCTTGCTGGTAGGATCAATGCGAGGGCAATTTTTACGTACCGTTGTTGGCTTCTCGTTCGCCATCAAAAGCGATCCTTCATGCGGTGGAGACATCGTCAACTCTCCAGTTGCGATAATCGCTATGAGCGATTTTCATCAATCTTTGATTGCGAGCTCGTGGTGCAGAGAATGTGCTTCGGCTCGCGAAGATGAAGCTCGATCGGCTCGTCATTGTAGTGACGAGTATATGGAATTCATTCGCCAGCGTACGTCGGAGTATTGCGAACAGCCGACTCCCACTTGTGACGCTGTGCTGGGGAATCGGCTATCACAGTCGGTCGAGTTAAGCGGCTTTATTCGTGCGATCGCCGATGCATCCCGTGCTGCCTCTCGTCATCCGAGAATCGCAAGCGAGATATATTCAGCAACAAAAGAGTTCGTCGATACGACGACCGTGTGCAGCTTTCAATCGGCCAAGTCGCTGTATCTGAGAAGCACCATCGCGATGCTGATCCATTCGGACTGCGCATTGAAGACGGAAACGAATTAGAAGCGATGTCAACATAGTCTGATTTTCGGTGAACTAGTGACTCAGCTTGACGCTGACGTCGTGATCGCGGTAAGTCATCGATTTCGTTCTGGTTCCGCCGCTAATATCTCCGTCCGTTTCTAGCATGCCGAACTCCCACTACGTCATCGCATTGCATTGAGAAAAGAGTCCTGACACCTTTTCTTTACTGACACCTTTTCTTTATGCTGACACCTTTTCTTTATGCGATCGCTAACGGAGTATTGTGCTGTCTTGGCCCCGCACCCCGTGGAATGATTTTCATCACCGCGGCCATTCTATAGACAAAATTGTCGACCCTCGTACCAACGCAACTCGCCCGTGTAACAAACAACTTGACACGAGCCCCCCGTCGGGTAAGATTTCCAAATTATCTTGAGTTAGCGATTTTAGGTGGTTCTTGAATATAGGACGACGCCGCTGAACTAGATAATCTTTGAAACCCTTCAGAGTGTTACAACTGGTGCACGAGTGATTAGTTCTTCCTTTCAAATATTTTCACCACGCTGGGGCCATGAAGATGCGTACAGCGTGCGTCTCACGAAAAGCTCTTTTGAGGTAAGCCTCAATACAAAACATGCGAAATGTGAGTTCGATCCGTGCGGAGAAGTCGTATGGACCGGGCATGCAGAAGGGGTGGAAAACCCTATGCTAAACATCATGTCAGATGATTTCATCTACCCGCCTACGGTCGTGCCTGAGGCAATTGAATGGTTGCTGAGGGAGTACCGTGATGGGAAAATTTCAGATGATGATGCCAAAGTTGCATTATCTGATCTATTCAGCTGGATTGACGAGACCGCCCGCGCGAAACCTACAGGTGTTTGGACGTCGTACTGGGGTTGACGATGGTACAGGAATTGTGACGGCAGCTATTTATCAACCTACTGCGATCGACACGCACAAACATCGTTCGCATTGTGGAACCGGATCCGCGAAAAGGTATCTAAATCCATTTTGGGAAGCTCGCATCTTGTTCGTGACCTAGAAATATGCGGGAACGCGTTTGCGTGGTTCCGCCATCCGGGTGAGCGTAAAATTTTATTTAAAGAATTAGGTATTTGACACCTCTTTGTACGCACCACGTTTTGTCTCTCGTTCGACAAGAGTCGTCCACCAGAAGCGCGTTCGATATTGTTTTCGCTCCGACCGTTTGCAGACTTCACTTTTCATATTGCATAAAAAACGAAGGACTATGGAAGCAAACGCTATCGGAGTAAGTGTTGGCGTCGAAGTAATTCGACGTACTGTCCCCAGTGGACTCAAATGGCTTTCAGCATATGCTCGCGGTGTCGAAATGCTGATCGTCGGCCCCGGAGATGTAGGCAAGACAAGCATTTCAGACTACCTTCAATTTGGTATGCTGGAAACTTATCAGCAACATGAAAAAACGCTGGAAATACAGAATTCAAAAACATTTCAAATCTCGATTGGGCGAGACGAAGCACTGAAGCTCCGTGTCAGGCGTACTATTGACGTCCCTGGACAGACTGGCCCAGTAGAACACGCGAATCTCGTGCGTGAACGTCGCCCTCATTGCGTGCTAATCGTGCTAGACAGTAGTAAGCCAATCGACACTGTGTCCCGATGGCTCAGCCCCTTTTGCGAACGATTGGACCACATTTATCGTGAAGACAGTCGGCTTCTTAAAAAAAATCGCGGGCTGTTCGTCGCTCTCAACAAACGAGATGCTGTTCGGCGGACGACTGACTTCGACGCTAGACAACGCCACGTAAAGAAATGTTTGGTAAACGGGCTTGGCGATGTGATAGGTAAACAGTCAGCAAAAGCTATTCCAGTAATGCCGACAATTGCGGTACAAAGTAGAGATGGTTCCGAACTGTTGGATTCATTGATTCGAAAAGTCGCAAAACAAGTTTCGCGATGAGCAAAGTAGACAAATCCATAACGATCCGTGACAAGTCGGAGCATTCACCTGTAATAACGTTATTGCTAGCGCAGTATCGAAATCTTCAAACTGAACGCATCGTTTTGACTACCTCGACGCGGGTGTTATGGTTTACGCTTTTACTCGCTTTAGCGATTACTCCAAACGTGAGCGTTTACTCAATTTGCTCATGCTTTTTGATGGGGTTTGTCTTATTAATTGTATCATTGGACGCGACACGAAGAAATCGGATTATGGAGTCCAGCATACGCCACGCACTTGTGCGTCTAGATCCTGACAGGGAAGACTATTACATACGGGTAATCCATGGTGCGAGAGTTAGGCCGTCGGGCACGCCAGTGTCGTGGGCGATGGGAGTTCTGCACCATTCGGAAAATCTTTTGTGGTGTGTCGTTGGCACATACGTTTTGGTGGGTCGAGTGATCGAGTTAGCCAACCGGTGAACCAAATTTTGGGGACCAAACTACTCTTGTTCGAATTGCCGGACGGTGTTTCGTAGAGATGAAGTTGCTTCAATTGGAATTGTTCCTATCCAACTCATCACACAGATCCCAAATAATCCGTTGTTGGCGATCGTTCATCTGCGCCAGTTCATCGATGATGCTTGCCGTCACAAGCAGGGTTACAAACCAGCCGATCAAGCATGCGATTAACCAGCGGCCGTAGGTGCGTTTGGTGGGTGTTGGTGCTGTGCGGATCGGGGCGGCGTAGGGATTTATTCGTTGGGGCATCGTGGTTCCCTATTTTTTGACGACGCCCTCGGGCATCAACACGTCGGCGGCGTTGTCGAGCTCGATCGACTCGATCCGGCGGAGGTCAAATTGGCGGTGTTCGCCGCGGCCAGTGCATAACGCTCGGAACAAGTAATCGTTCTTCCATCGCGTGGGGCTCACGCGTCGCTCGGTGACGACGCCGTCGGCGTCGCAGTAGGTGATCCGGATGACCCAGCTATCGGGATCTCGCATGGCCTTGCTGACTTGTTGCCGAACACGCGAAATTGCGTGGTTGCGGCTGGATGCTTGTTGGGATGACTTGATGCGGTTCATGGTTGTTTTCCGTGGGCGTTGGATGATGGGGACCGATGGATCGCGTTGTAAACGGCTCGCTCGTTGTCGCGGACGTGGTCGGGCAATCCGGCGGCGATCAATCGCTTGGCGGTGACGCCGGCGATCGCGTGCAGTGGGGTGCCACGTGGGGCGTTGGCGGCGACCTCTTGGCGGATTCCGTCGGCGTGTTGCTTTCGCTCGGCTCGGATCACGTCGGCTGGCTTGACTCCGCTGATCGGCCATCCGCCGGAGCGAACGTGATCGAATAGGGCACCGCCGCCGAGGGCGTTGGTGTGGCGTACGATGTAGGCGGCGTCGGCCAGCTCGGCGGGCGTCATGCCGACTTGTTTGGCTTCGTCGATCAGATTGCGGACTCGCTCGACGCCAGCATCGCGAATTGTATCGACGATCGATTCAAATGTGATCTCCGATTCCGTCGCCGTCGCCGATGGTTGTTTAGTGGGCTGGTTTGCACCGGGTGACGGCGATGAGGGGATAGGGTTTTCTGATACAGTGTGTTTCGCGTTTCGACACGACTTGGTCATCGGTTCGTCACCGCTTGGTCGTGAATTGGTCATCGATCCGTCATTGTCTCGACACGACTTCGTCACTAATTCATCTGCGACCATTTCGGATGGGATCGGTGCGGTTTTTTGCATCGCAACATGACGGCTTTCGATCGCGTTGGTCTCGTGGATCAATTCCCAATTCAACCACACTTGCAACGTCTTGGCCGGTCGGCCACGTCGCCGTGTCGGGTTGGTTTGAACTTCACGTGTGCGGATCACGTCGTATGCTTGCAGTTCGGCGATGCAACGCAGCGCGTAGCTGTACGAGATCCCGACGGCGGAATCGGCGGCGATCTCGGCGACGGTACGAACGAGCGTTTCACGCCCGGCGACTCGTGCGATCAAACGACAAATCAGATCGTGGCCGGAATCGGCACGGAATCCGATCGCACGTACGGCCGATTCGACCGCGCAAATGCGTGCGTGGATTTCACGCGTCGATTCTTCGGCCATTGCGATTAATGGACGATGGTGATCTTCCATGATTCCACTTCTTAATGGGCTTCGCCGGTCTCCGGATCGATCGTGCGGCCGTCGCGGGTGGCGAACTTCATTTGGTCGGGATGACTGTTATCGCTGCCGCTGGTCCGGACGAACAATGCGTCGGAATTGTCTTCGGTTCCGCCTTCGACGGCGAACGAACTTTGCGCCGGTCGCTTGGGTAGCGATTGGTCGAGTTTCCAATTGATTTGGTAGGCGCCGTTTTCGACGTCGGTGACGACCATTTCGATCTTGGCGGTGATCGTCGCTTTGGCTTTGTGCGATCGGTCGCCGTGCCGCCGGCGAAACGCGACGAGGCCTTTCATCGTTTCGGTGATCGCTTCGTCGAGCTCGTCGACAAATTCGCCTTCGTCGATCAGCTTTGTCGATAGCGGTACGAATTGTTTGGAAGCCATGCAAATTCCCTTTCCTGTGCGTGTGAACGATAGATCAAAACACTTCAACGAGGCGGGCAGGATTTGAACCCGCGACCTGGCTGTCGATCCTCCGGTGAATCGCCTGCTCTACCACTGAGCTACCGCCCCCGATCATTGCCCGTCTCTCCGGGCCGTCACGTCTCCGCTCTTCGATGTCCTTTTCATGCACGCACGAAAAGGGAAATCAAGGCGTGCCCCGCAAACACACGTCTTTGTTTCGATACGCGACGTTCCGCATCGATCTGCAGTTGGCGCTTATTCGGTCTCGTCGCCAGCAAGGGCCGTCCCTTGGGATCACCGTTGGCCCACTTCATCATGGGGTGTAGGTGTTAGCGAATCAGATTCCAATCGCGTTCTCGGACGCGACCGAATCCGACCAGCAATTCGGTCTGTTTGCGGACGGTTTCAACAAATTGGCCGAACGCTCGAAACTTTGCTTCCTGCAGCGACGGGGCGGCGACGAATACGACGATGCCGTTGGGGGTGTCGGTGACCAACAAATCCAAATCAACGTCGACCGGGTCGGTGTCCAAAAATAACGGGACGCAAATCGTCATTCGCTCGGGCAATTCGACGGCGACTTCGTGACGTTCGCTGCCGATGACGGTTTCAACCATCACGCCGTTAAGTGTTTTTGCGCCGACGCCCGACTTTTTGGTGATCGTCTTGCTCGATTTGATTTGGCTGAACGTCAACGCCAACTCGCGGCCGTCGGGCTGGACGATCGCCGATCGGTAACGCATCGCAAAGAGTGCGAAATCCAACACGGGCGTCGATGTGTCGACTAGATCCAACCACGGGCGAAACAGCGGATGCGTGGTGGCGGCGAACTGGACAAACTCGCGATCCGATTCGGCCGATTCGTCAAGCGTCGCTCGCATCCGTTCGGAATCGACGTCGGCCAAAACCAACGACGACAACACCTCGCACTCGCGAGACAAGTAGCCGCAGAACGCGTCGATCGAGTGGAATTCGTGATCGCGTGCTTTGGCTCGGGCGACTTCGCGTTCGGTTGGCGGTTCGGGTTGCAACCGGCGGTTGCCGTGGACAATCCGTTTGATGGGGATGCCGTCGTCACCGACTTCGTTGATCACGTCGATGATCGTTTCGGTTCCCGGATGGATTTGCCGGAGCTCGCCGCCGATGTTTAATTTGACGTCGGTATCTTCGTTTAACATTGACATTACTGGTTTCCCGTTCCTTTGAAAAAACAAACTCACTCTACGATTTCCAAAAAATCCGCCGCCCATTTGGACGGATCGAGATGGGTTGCCCCGTGGCCGAATTGCATGTTCTCGCCAAACTTGGCCGCATCCACCCAGGTGGTCGGATACAAACAGCAGCCGAAATTCTTCACTGGCCAACATCGATCCGGGCGTGCGTCGATGTTCTCGAACGTCGACGCGGCCAAGATCGCCGTGTTGATCGCTTGCCGGCCATCGATCGCGGGATACAGACCGAACCAACGACGATTACCGATCTCGATGACAACACCGAACAACGACATCGATCGCATCGCCATCCGCTCGTGTGGCGACGGGATCATTCGGTACCGCCATGGATTGCCGCTTTGACGATCCGGTCCATCACCTCGGACCGGTGTACCGGGATCGGTTGTGGTGCTTTGATCCCGATGCGAACTCGCTCGCCCCGGATTTCCATCACGGTTACTTCGATCGCATCGCCGATGCAAATGGTCTCGCCCGCTTTCCTGCTTAAAACTAACATTGCTTGTTCTCCATCGATCCTTGACTCGTGAAACGACGTCTCCACGTCGGGACGCCAAAAAGGTGAAAACACAAAAAACAAATGCGGTGGTGATGACGGTGGTCATGGCATTCCTCGTAGCTGCAAAATGACGACTTCCGGATTCTCCAGGTGATCGACGATGCTTCGCGCAAGGTCGATCTTTTGGCTGTCGTCGCCGACGCCCAACAATTCGACGCACTCTTCGCCGAGTGCTTCGTGGATCTCGCGTAACTGATGCACTTTGGCGTGGATCTCGTGCAACCGTTCGATGTTGATTCGGTTTGCATCAACCATTCGCATCCTCCGCGTCGCCGTCGATCCAGTCCCATGTGGCACGCGGATCGGTTTCGCTGACCGGGCACGGCCGATCGTGGCCGCACACGTAAAGCAATTCGCCGGTGTCGATGTCTTCGATGACTTGCACGCGGGCGGTTCGCTTGCCACGGGTGATGATGTATCGCCGGCCGGCTTGGATGATTTCGCCGTGTTGGTCGCACGGCGTCTGCGGGCATGTGACTTGGTCCGGCATGACGTCGGTCATCGTGTCGATGCTTGGTCGGCGTCCGGTGGGGCGGTCACTCGGGCGGCCCGTCGATCGGCTGGCCGAGCAATTGGCAGATGACTTGTTTGCGGAATGAATGAATTCGCGACATACGACAACCGCGGCGTATTTGCCGCTGCGAGTGACTCGTCGGTTGGGAGTGTCAACGACTTCGCCGCAATCTTTGAGTTCGCGAACGCGGCCGCACACCGATGCCAAGGGCAAACTCATTTCCTCGGCCAATTGTTCGCGTGTGACGCCGTCGCCGCCATGATTGGCAATGCGGGCGAGCACCAGGCCGCGTTGGCTGGGCCGACGGCTGGAATCGTCGCGGTACGTTTCGTCGCGATTGCGTTTGCCATAGTCGATCACGTCGACCGTGGGGCCAAATAGCGTCGGTTGGTCGCGGAATTGTTGATCAGGACGTTGCACAATGCACCTCCGGTTTGTCACGGTTGGTTAATTCGGTTTCGTAGAGCGATTGGACCGTGACGAATGTCACGTCATCGATGACGACCGAAAAGTATTCCGATCCCCACGACGTGTACCGCGTGTGATCGAGGTGACCAAACAAGGCAAGGAATTGATCCTTGTCGGCGAATTGAACCGAGGGTTCGTTGCCGACCTCGATTTGAGAAACGCAGTCGATGTTGAACTTCCGAATCAGCCGATAGATCGACCGCAGTTGCCAAAGCGTTTCTTCGGCTCGCTCGCATTCGCCCCAGATTGGATTGACCGCTGTCATGACGACTTTTCTCCCCCGCAAAAACTGTTCTAAATCACTTTCAGCACTTGATCGATCGAAACCACGCGGCATTTGCCGTCGCAGTGCTTTAACAACAACTTGCCGTTTTCGATCCCGATCACGCGGCGGGCGTAATCGGGCTCATCGGCGACGATGACTCTCCGTGGACGTGACTTGTAATCGCCGATGGACATCATCATGTCGGCCAATGTGATTGGTTTACCCAACGTTGTGTTCCTCGATCCAATTGGCCAAGTTTTCCAATTCGGCGACGACGGTTGATTTGTCCGTCATTCGCATCGCGGTGATTGCACCAAGGCAAGCGGGATGCCACGTGCGATCGCCGTGGGCGATGCTCAGCCGTGGTCTGATTTCCGCAAAGGTGTGCCCGGTCGCAATCATGTGGATCGCGCTGAACACGTTGGCAATGGACGATTGAGGTTGTGTGCCGTTGCACATCGCGACGACTCCATGTTTCGTGGGGGATCAGGGTGATGGGGCGGTTTACAGAAGCCCTTTGGCTTTCAACTTGGCTTTGGCTCGTTCGTTGCGCCGTTTGGCGGCGGGCGAGTATTCGCCATCACGCGGGGCGTCGGTAATCGAATTGGATTGGCGTGCGAACGTGACGTCATCAAAAAACTGCTCGAGCCAATCGCGGCTGGTGACAACGCGTCCGCCGATACGTCGGGTTTGCAACTTGACACCGCAAATCCCAATGGTTCGCCAGCGACGAATGGTGTTGTAATGCGGCCGCAATCCGGTGATTTGCTCAACCGCGGCGGGAATGTCACGCGATGTGATCATTTGCTCGGCTGCGTTTTGGGTGGTGGTCATGACGAGGCCTTTGCAGCGCGGAACGGATTGGATTGTTCGCGGATCCACTCGTCTTGTTCGCCGCTGCGAAGAATCAACCCGAGCTTGACCGAGCGTTCTTCGAATTCGAGTCGTCGGTCTTCGGTCGATTCCTCCTTCAAGGTGCGGTACCACTTTTGCCGATGATGGTCACATAGACCTCGGCTTCCGAGCGGGTTTTCGCATCCATCGAGGATGCAGCGGCCTTTGAGCACGCGGCTTTTGATCGTTTGTTCGTTCTCTCTGTCCATGGCTAATGCCCGCATTAGGTAATGCTTCGCAAGACTTAATTGCATGTTCGAAACTCCAATGACGAACCGGTGAAAAGGGTGGCCGTCCTTGGGTGACGTTTGGAATTATGCGTGGTTGAAGCGACGCGTCAACCTAGTTTGTCCCTAGTTTGTCGTTCGATAGACCAGCGAACGCACCTTGTTTGCACCTAAGTCTTTAGTTGGCAAAGACTTGCAACTTCGGAAAAAACTAGGTACAAACTTTGGGATGACGGAAGCGAAACCCAAAACGACCGGCTGTCGAGTGTGTGGGGCCGATGTAAAGACGCGGGGGCTTTGTGACAAGCATTACCGCCGCTATTCACGTCGGCTCAAATCGATGCCGGAAGCGGAACGCGAGGCCTTTGAAGAAAGGTGCATCGCGGATGGTTGGGTGCTGCCGTTAACCAAAGGGGGCCGGCCGAAAGAGGACGCGGATCCGTTCGCCGACATCGCGGCCGAAGTGCATGCCGAGGCAATCCGCAATCAAGTGCCCGGGGTCGAGCCCGCGGCCAACAAGTACTCCGCCGAAGAAATCGCGGCGATGGAATCCGATCAAGCGGAAATCGAGCGAGTCTCGAGACAAGAAAAAACACGTCAAGCAAGCAAGAAGAAATCCACCCCCGGAGCCCGACGAAAGAAATCGGGATAGATGCGATGAGAGTTGCTGGGCTGGTCTTGCTTGTGGTTTTCGCATCTCGGACTCATGCCGAATCACCGACGATCCACACTTGGCGATCACAAGATGGCCGGGTGATCGAAGGGGGGTTCGGCGGAATCGACGGTGATGGAAAATCGATCACGGTTCTGATCCCACGTGTCGTTCCTCTTTCCGCGTTGGACGACGATTCGCTTGCATTGGCGAAATCGATGGCCCGCGGAAAAGAATCAATGCCAGCGGTCGATGATGAGAAAATTGATGAACCGGCGGTCGCACCCCTGGCCGACGATTTTATTCCGCTATTTGATCGCGATCATTGTGATTCGGCGATGTGGCGGACACTATCCGAGCGTGACCAAACGGAGCTCGTGGGTGGTTTGGTTTACCTTGCTAGTCAATCGGTTGAGGCTTCGGGCAAATTGGTCGAAAGCGTTGCGACACCGAAGCGGCTCAATGATGTGGTTCGATACGCTCGCGACGAGATTGACAAATTGGCGAGGACCGTCGATGACCAAACTCAAACGATCGAGGACTTGTTTCGGCAGTGGGCCGGATCGCAGAAATGGTTTCGCCGTGACGCTGCCGCCGAGGATGTCTCGATTCGACAAGTTGTCGAGGGGGTTGCGTTTTTCGACATCGTGAAACTGGCATTTGATAAAAGGTATCCCAAAATCACCGGAAAAGTTCGGAACGAAAGAGACCGAAAGTTGACTCTCGGCACGTTCCATTGCAATTGGTTCGAAGGCGATTCGTTGGTTGGGGTGACGCCGATCTTTGTCGGAGACTTGGAACCTGGGCAAGTGCGATCGTTTCAAGCAGTGTTGGCACCGGATGCAAAGGTGACTGACTCCGCCAAGCTGCGAACCGAAATTACGTCAGTTCACATTCTTTTCTCTGACGAGTGACCAGACGTGTCACGCTGCTAGCAAACACTACCCGCTCCGCAACCCTATCCACCGGAGCGACACCGTGTTTGAACCATCGCAGCGAATTGAACTTGAATATCCCACCCACACTCACGTCCGTTTGATCGAGCGTTCGCATTACAAACGGCGGCATCTCGTTGTCCATCGAATGCGTGACTTGGTCGCCGATCCGCTGACGCCCGCCGAATTTCTTCGCCGTCCCTATGTGGCTCGATCGCGTTGGTTGATGACGGCATGGGACGAACGGATCGATGAGTTTCGCCAGTTCTATCTCGGATCGACGGCTCAATTCCGATCGCCGGGCTGTTTGCGAATCGTGATCGAGGACCATAACGCGGATCCGCCGCGACGTTTGATCGGTCGGCAATACGAACCGAATGTGTTCGACCGGCGGTTGATGGTCCGGATGATGCAAAAATGGCTGCGTGAACAACCGGACTTGTATGACAAGATTCGTGTGATCGCCGACGATATGCGGTTGTTGGGGTGATCTGGCTAGCCAATTTGAAGCGTGACATCGATCGCTTTTTGTCGGTCCACTTCCGCATAGATTTGCGTCACGTCGGCTTTCGCGTGGCCGAGGATAACCTGGGCCGCTTCGAGCCCAAACTTTGACCGGATCTCGGTGCCGCGGGTGTGACGCAGTTGGTTCGGCGCCCAACGATGCGAATCGTGCCATGCCTTGGCCGCAGCGTTGTCATGCGAGATTTCCTCGGGCACGGGCCATGCTTTCTTGCAAGCATCGGCGATCGCTTTTCCGTAGCTGCTGCTGGTGAAAAAGGGGCGTGGCAACCGACGTTGCTTCGCTGGCTTTGTGCGTCCGTATTTGCGACCCCGCCGGTTACCACATGATTGGGGCGTCGTGCGTGATGCGTGCGCCTGTTCTCGGTACCATTCGCGAGATTCAGCCGCCGAGAAGCACGGGGCATCAGACGGCCGCAATAGGAACGGCGTCAGTACGACTTGGGCATCGGGGCCGATGTACGCGACTCGTTTGCGACCGTGGTGTTCGGTCTTGTGGCTACCGACGCGGTATTCCCAAACTTTGCCCGAGCGATCGACGTCGCACGGCCGCAACTTACACACTTCGCCCGGTCGCATTCCCGTCAACAACTGCAAACGGATCATTGCCGCGACGACGGGCGACAGAAAGGGCAGCACCGCTTGGACGTCTTCGAGATTGACCGGCGGCACCTCCATCATTTCGGGGGCATCGGTGCGTCCCTTCCTCAGTCCTTCGACGGCTCGCAAGGCGTTCCACACCGACTCGGGCACCATCTCCTCAGCGACGCCCCACTTGAATATGCGAACCAGTCGCCCTTGTTGCTTGTTGACCGATTGCCGCGTCAATCCGTTGTCGATCCATTGCTGCCGACATGCCTTTAGTGCGAGCGGTCCAAATTCGGTGACTGGATCGTCACCATACAGCCGACACAGCGTGCGAACGACTTGGCGAAACGAATTCACCTCCGTTGTCTGCTCGCCATCTTTAACGTAATACGATTCGGCGTGGGTGATAAAATCAGCCGCCAACTCATTGATGGTGATCGGGTCATCGGAAACCAATCGCCGGCCGGCAGCCAACCATTCAGCGATCTTGCGATCGTACAATTCGCGTGACTCGGGCGAATTGTATTTGCCCAGATAGTTGACTTGGCCATTCAAGCAGACCAAAGCACGGTCCGAGGCCTTGTGATGCCGATAAGGCGGCAAAGACTGTTCACGACGCGGCATGAGAGGGTGATCTCCTAAGGTGCATCGTATTCGAGTCAACTGACTCTAATACGACCACGAGATTTCACCGCACAACCGCAATCGGAAGGTCACGCAAAAGCGTGTTTCGGTTATAAAGAAAAGTTGCATTTCAGCAAAAGAGGCGACGGTGGGATTCGAACCCACGAATAAAGGATTTGCAATCCTTCGCCTTAGCCACTTGGCCACGTCGCCTTGGTTGATTTGCCGCAAAGTTAGGAGATGTTTGCGGGTTAGTCAAGATCCTCTGACTGGAACAATCGGGATGTTGCAGTCGGTGATACGCATCCTATCGGTGTTTCTGCCGTGGAGCTTTAATGTCCCGCGAAAATAACTCTACTTTTTGACGCTCCGACCCGCTAGCCGTCTGCAATTCTAGCGGCCCGCCGTTCGTCAATGACCCCGTAAAAGACGCTGAAAAACTAGATCGGGTTCGTGCCTTGGCCGTGAAAAGTTTTCTGTTTTCCAGGCCGCACTGAGCCATCGCCGCTGTCGAGGGTCACGCCAAAATTTTTCCACCATTTTTGCTAGCGAACTTTGATTTGTGACCCAGAAATCGGCAACCGCGAAAATCAAGATCCGATTTTGCCTGGAATCGCGTCCCCCCTCGCTGGTGCTGTTCCCAAAGAGGGCGCGCGGTGTCGCGAATGGTGTTCGACTAATGCGACATCCCAGTCGGATCTACTTTGGGGTGGGGCGTGCCGCAAGTCGTCCGGTTGTGGGGTGAAAAAATGTTCGATTTTGACCGGGCGGCTCGCGCCGCTCCGCTAAGCGTTCCCCCCAGGGGGACGATCACTTGTTGTGTAACAACTTGAGCGTGTGTCGTTGTGGCTTGGTCAACCTGCTGAATTTTGAACCACCCGAAGAGGCGTTCCATTCGTCCGATCAGGGCCTGTCGATTACCGAGGTTGACTTTGTCTTTGCCGCTCCTTGCCAGGCCTTGAGGCGTTCGAGGTGCAGTCGAGCGGGAACGCCGAAAGTCGATAGACTTTTTGAGGGAAGCCATGAAATTTTTGGCACTTTGGGGTGACGAACTTCGCACTACATGAGGGAACTCGCGTTTGGCCGCGGTGATGCGAAAGGGTGAGAGAGAGTTTGGGGGGCTTGCGTGGCAATCACAGGCTGGCGGCCTTTGCTACGCGGATGAGGACGGGCTGGAAACGTATCCGACGGTACAAGCTTTTGCCGGAACTTGTGGCGACCCTAGGGGTTAACTCGAACTTGATTCCAACTGGTTGCTGCGGAATCGTATTTTTTGATGCAAACTATAGCGGCACATGCTAACGCGACACCACGCATCGGACTCGATTTAGACTCGCTTCATGAATACCCCTACTTCCGGGCCTCCGCGGTCCCTCAAGCACCTCGTTTTGAACATCGTGGTTTCGATCGCGATCTTAGCTGGCTGTTTGTTTGGCTACACCTTACTCGGGGAACGTAAACGCCCCGCGCGATCGAAGCCTAACAAACCGGCGGCGACTGCGGTGACGACCGAGACACTGCAGCGGCATCAAGGTCCGCTTTCGATCAACTCTAATGGCGTGGTGGTGCCCTTGCGGGAAATTCGCCTTGCCACCGAGGTGGCCGGCCGCGTGATCAAGCAATCGGTGAATCTGCGTCCTGGTCGCGAGGTGTCCGAAGGGGAAACACTAATCCAGTTGGACCCCACCGAATACGAAATGGAAGTTCGCCGGTTGGCAGCCCAAAAGACGCAGGAGGATGCGGAATTGGCTGCCGCGGACGTCAGCATCGAAAACACGGCCCATTTGCTTAGCTTGGCCGAAGAGCAAGTGCAACTCGCTAGCGGCGAACGGGCGCGTACGGATGCACTAGTCGCTCGCCAAGCGGCGTCGGTCAGCGAAGTCGAAATTGCCAAGCGAGCCGAGTTGACTGCGAAATCGGCTTTGGTCGAACTGCAAAATCGCGAGCGAGAGCTGGTTGCCCAACGCACTTTGATCTTGAGAAAGCAAGCGTTGACCGAGGTGGCGATCGAGCGGGCTAAGCTTGACCTGTCTCGCACCACGGTCCGTTCTCCGATCCGCGGTCGGGTGGTGCAAAGCGGGGTCGAAGAGCAGTCGTTTATTGCCGCAGGCACCTCGTTTGTGACGATCGAAGATACGACCGCGATCGAAGTCCGATCGAATTTGACGGTGGATCAAATGTATTGGGTCTGGAATTCGGCCGCGATGGCGAACCAATTTGAATCGGGGGATCATGGCGACCGCGTTCCTCCGGTCAGCGCGACCATCCAGTACCGCTTGGGAAAACGCGTCTACCAGTGGCAAGCGGTTTTGACGCGGATTGATGGTGCGGGCATCGACTTGGACACACGCACCTACCCGTGTTTGCTGCGTGTCGATTCGCCCGCAGACGTCGTGGCTGTCGACGCGGATGCAAGTCGGGATCCCATCATGGACGACTCGCCGCTTGCCCCCAATCTTGTGATGGACGGCCCGAGACGCTTGATGCGTGGCATGTTTGTCTCGGTCACGATGAATGTCCATCCAAGTCGAACGCTGTACCGGGTCAATGAGATTGCGATTCGTCCAGGAAACCGGATTTGGTTAGACGTTGACGGAAAATTACGTGTAGTGCCCGTTGAAGTGGTGAGCCGGATGAACAATGGGGTGATCGTCGATGCCGATATCGATTCGGCGGTGCCGACAGCGACGATGAAATCGGATCAGGTCGCCGTGATTGTTTCCCCGGTCAGCGATCCCAAAGACGGCATGCCGGTGATGGGATCGGGACCGACGGCGCGACAGGCGGGAAGTACTCCCACGCGAATTGCCGATGACGTTTCGGGGCTCGATTCAGAAAAGGCGGCAGGATGAAATCGCTTATCGCTTGGTCGGTCAAAAATTGGCAGGCCATGAATGTCATTATGCTCGGCACCCTGCTGCTGGGCGCATGGAGTTTGTCACAGCTGCGTCGTGAGTTTTGGCCCGACTTTGAACTTTACGTCGTCAATATTTCGGTGGTCTATCCTGGTGCCAGTCCGGATGAAATCGAACAGGGCATTTTAGAAAAGATCGAAGAGGCGATTCGCACCGTTGACGGCATTGACGAAATGACCTCGTCGGCTCGCGAGGGGATCGGCAGCGTCACGCTCGAATTGGACAGCGACTCCAAGCAAGCCGATGCGCAGCGAGTGTTGACCGAAGTCACCACGTTGATCGATCAAATCCCCAGCTTTCCTGAGTTGGCGGAAAAACCGGACGTTCGTTTGAACACCAATTTCACCACCGCGATTCGGGTGGCGGTGTTGGGACCCAAAAACTCGGGCGCGGGCAATGGCAACAACGACGAAGCGGTTGCCGAAGCGGCCTTGGAATTACGACGCGTTGCTGAGCGTGTTCGCAACGATTTGTTGGCGCTACAGAATGTGTCGGTCGCTGATT
Source organism: Novipirellula caenicola (assembly GCF_039545035.1). Classification (NCBI taxonomy): domain Bacteria; kingdom Pseudomonadati; phylum Planctomycetota; class Planctomycetia; order Pirellulales; family Pirellulaceae; genus Novipirellula; species Novipirellula caenicola. Next base: position 73,969 of record NZ_BAABRO010000018.1, on the reverse strand, counting down.
TGGTGGGCGCTCCCGACTATCAAATTGACATCGAGATTCCTGAGCATACGCTCCGCGAATACAATTTGTCGCTCAGTGAAGTCGCCGGAATCGTGCGTGCCAACAACGTTGAATTGCCAGGCGGAACGCTCAAGGGGCGGTCTCAGGAAATCTTGCTACGCGGCAGTGACAAGAGTGAGATTGGTGAGGAGATCGCGTCGATTCCGTTGGTCAGCCAGAACAGCGGGGTGGTGTTGACGGTTGGCGATTTGGGAATCGTGCGTGACGAATTTGCGGTGGATGCGACGATCAACGAGGTCAACGGGCGGCCGGCGGTCGTGGTGTCGGTCGAATCGACCAGCGCCGACGATTTGATCGCCGTCTCGGAAGAGGTGCGTGAGTATGTGGAAAATGAGAAGGCTCGTTTGCCGGACGGGTACAGCATGCTGCACATGCGAGATCGCAGCGTTAGTGTCAAGAACCGATTGAATTTGTTGGCGTCCAACGGATGGATGGGACTGTTGTTGGTGTTCTTGGTGTTGGCGCTATTTCTCGAGATGCGATTGGCGTGGTGGGTCGCGCTTGGCATCCCGGTATCGTTGTTGGGTGCGTGCATTTACATGCTGCAAAGCGGGCAGACGCTCAACATGACATCGATGTTTGCGTTTTTGATCGCGTTGGGAATTGTGGTCGATGATGCGATCGTGGTGGGCGAGAATATTTACGCTCATCGCGAACAAGGTAAAAGTTATCGCGACGCCGCGATCGACGGGGCGGCCGAGGTGATGCCTTCGGTGATCACGGCGATTTTGACCACCGTGATTGCATTCGTGCCGATCATGTACCTTGAAGGCAACATCAAGCGGTTGACCGTGGTGTTACCGCTGTGCGTCGGAGCAATGTTGTTCATTTCGATGGTCGAAAGCTTGACGATCCTGCCGGCACATTTGGCGCATCGACGCAGCCGGTTTCTTGATGTGTTGACGTGGATCCTGTTTCCATTTCGGCCGATTGCATGGTTATTGCACCGCAGCAATCAAGGGCTGACACGTTTTCTAAACTGGTTCATCGAGCGAGTTTACACTCCGCTATTGAATGTATCGCTGCGAAATCCAGCGGTCGTGATGTCGGCTGCGGCGGGATTGTTGATCTTGTCGTTCGGGGTGGTTCGATCGGGGATGGTCCCGTTTCTACTGCTGCCTAAAATCGACTTTGGGTTCATCACCGTTCAGATCACTTATCCGGATGGTACTCCGGTGACGGTCACCGATGCGGCGACCAAACGGTTAGAGCAAGCCATTTGGCGAATCAACCAACGTTCGATTGACGAAGGGCTGACGACCGATCCCAGCGGTTTTGTTCAAGCGGTGCAGCGGACCGTCGGATCTTCGGGCGACGAGGTCGGTGCGGCTCCGGCAAGCCACGTCGGAGGCATCTTTGTGCAACTGAACGATATTGGCGAGCGGACCGTGTCGAGCGCCGACATTGTTCGTATGTGGCGTGAAGAGTCGGGGCGTTTTCCTGGTGCAGAGGCGGTGGCTTATGGCGCCACGCCGCGTGGTCCCGCCTCGCTGCCGATCGAAATGCGATTGATGGCAACGGCCGAGAATATGGACCAAATGGACGCCGCGATCGCTCGCTGCAAAGCAAAGCTTGCGGAGTATCCCTATGTGTCGGACATCGCCACGGACACACGGCAAGGCAAATGGGAGTACCGAATGAAGGTCCGTGACGACGCCAAGGCGATGGGAATCTCGTTGGCGGACGTTGCCGGGACGGTGCGTGCCTCGTATTATGGCGAAGAGGTGATGCGGCTGCAACGAGGACGCCACGAGGTGCCGCTTCGTGTTCGTTATCCACGCGAAGACCGCAATACGTTAGTCAGTTTTAATGGCATCCGCATTCGCAATGGAGATGGGATCGAGCGACCGCTTAGCGAAGTTGCGGATGTCGAAGTCGCTCGAGGGTATTCAGAAATCCGCCGCGTCAATCAGATGCGATCGATCGGCGTCGTGGCCGACGTGGATGAAACGCAAGGCAACGCGTTTAACGTGGTCGCGGATCTGCGAGCTAACTTTGTGCCTGAATTCGAAGCCGAATTTCCCGGGGTTCGATTGGAGTGGGCTGGGCAACAAGAGCAGACCACCGAGACGGTCAACAGTTTAATGATCGGATTCTTCGTGGTGGTCGGCGCGATGTTCCTATTGCTGACGATCCAGTTCGGGTCGTGTTGGCAAGCCATTTTGATCCTGTCGATCATCCCGTTCGGCTTTATCGGAGCCATCTTGGGGCATATCGTGATGGGGATCGAATTGACCTTGTTCAGCATTTTTGGCATCGTCGCGTTAGCGGGCGTGGTCGTGAATGATTCGATCGTGTTGGTCGACTTTATCAATCGTCGAGTCGAAGAGGGGTTACCGATTCGCGAGGCGATCGTCGATGGAGGGCGACGTCGTTTCCGTGCGGTGTTGTTGACCTCCGTGACGACGGTCGCCGGCATGCTGCCGATCTTGTTGGAACGGTCCAAGGAAGCGCAAGTGGTTTCGCCGATGGCGACCAGTTTGGCGTTTGGATTGACACTCAGTACGGTGTTGGTGTTAGTGCTAGCGCCGGTGATGTATCTGATCACCGCCCGGTTCTCGAGCGGTGAAGAAGTCGCGGTGGAATGAGTCGCGATTGATGAAGTTGCGATCGGTAAAGTCACAAGGCCGGATCGTCGCGACGTAGCGAAACTCGCGGAGAGTTTCGAGGAGCCTTCGCGGGGCCCAAACGCTTGGCGAGTTTCGCTACTTAGAAAATTGCTTGGGGCATTCTGCCCCGCTGCGGACTTGTGTCCCTTGAATCCCTCACGACGATACTCGAAGCGTCCGCTGAAAACCGCGTGTTTTACGCACTCGATTCGATTATTTGCCTCTGATTTCGCCGATGGCATGGCACGTGCTTTTGATGGAGATCGCCTGAGAGTTGTCGTTTGTTTACGAACCTCGGCCGTTTCGAGCTGCCTGATTCTATCCGCAATGATCCCGGGGCTCGTGACACCACTCAAGATTGATCTCATCCTCCGCTAAAGGATTACATTATGAACCATCGTGTTTCAAAACGTTCTAAATTGCGTGCCGCGTTATTGGCCGCTCCGCTGACCGTCGCCGCAACGGGGGCGTTGATTGCCGCTGCACCAGCGACGCATGTCGAAACCGAAACCGCAACGGCCTCTGCTGCAGCTCCGGTGTTACGCAGTGAATCCATCGGCGTCGCCAACGCGTTGTCGGACGCATTCCGAGACGTTGCCACCCATGTTTTGCCATCGGTGGTGGCAATTGAAAATCGCCCCGATATGTCTTGGCAATCGGCCAAACCGCCAATTCCCGAAAGCGGTCAATCGCTCGGCCAAGAGAATCCCTTCAAGGGAACTCCGTTTGAAGACATGTTTCGAAATCAAGAGTTCGGCCAACGCGGAGGACAAACCCCTGGCCCGATGACGCCGCGGCAATCGCCTCGTTCGCAAGCGGGGATCGGTTCGGGAGTGATCATTGATTCGGCTGGGATCGTGTTGACGAACAACCATGTCGTCGAAGGCGGCGGGACGGTGATCATCAAAACTCAAGATGGTCGTGAGTTTGTTGCGACGGAGGTTTTGACCGACCCGCAAACCGATATTGCGGTGGTCAAATTCGACGGCGACTCGAGTCTAGTGGCGGCGAAGATTGGTGACAGCGATGCGATGGAAGTCGGCGATTGGGTGGTCGCACTTGGTCAGCCCTTTGGACTGGAGAGCACCGTCACCGCAGGGATCGTCAGTGCCAAGAATCGTGGCATTGGGATCACCGATCGCGAAAACTTCATCCAAACGGACGCCGCGATCAACCCTGGTAACAGCGGCGGACCGCTGGTGAATCTGCGTGGCGAAGTGATTGGAATCAATACCGCGATCTCATCCCGCGGAGGCGGTAATAACGGGGTGGGCTTTGCGGTGCCATCGAATTTGGCACACTGGGTCAGTGATCAATTGGTGGATCATGGGCTGGTCAAACGGTCGTACCTCGGGGTTAGCATCCAACCGGTCAACTACGAATTGAGCACCCAGCTCGGTGTGGCTCCCAAAAGCGGTGTGGTCGTGACGAACGTGTTCCCGAAAACGCCAGCGGCGAAGTCGGGACTAAAGACAGGTGACGTGATTGTCAATTTTGGTGGTATCCATGTCACCACGCCTCAGCAATTGCAATTGGCAGTGGAACGATCGCCGATCGGAAAAACGTTGACGGTGGATGTCGTGCGTGATGGCAAGTCGATCGAATTATCGTACGAAGCCGAGGTGGCGCCGAATCAATTCGGGGCGAGCACGAAGTCAGCTGAAAAGAGTGACGGCGTGAAAATGCAGTCGCTGGGATTGGAGATAAGCGAGTTGTCGGCCGACGTCGCGAAGCAATTGGGAATGGAATCGCAATCGGGAGTCGTCATCACGCGTGTGCAGGAAGGCAGCGCTGCGGCGGAATCGGGATTGGAACCAGGAATGGTGATTGTGCAAGTGAATCGACAGGACGTGTCGAATCCTGGCGAATTCGAGCGGCGGATTGCCGAAGATTCCGATGGATCGGTGCTGTTGTTGGTTCGAAGCGAGCAGGGTTCACGCTTTGTCGTGGTGCAGAACTAAGCATCGATCGGGACACCGTGCATCGTCGAACGATCCACGATGCTTCGTTCTGATCGCGGAGCGATCAACGACACTGTTTCAGTGGTAACTGCGGCCTGATGACAGGCAAACAGCCGATCCCACATACAGGGCGGAAGCCTGTGCTACTGACGGCGACCAACGTCTGACCTACAATCGACGTTGGTCGCTTTTGTTTTTCGGAAGACTCTTATGAAACTAGCAGCAAAGCTGATTCTGATTTTTCTAGTCGGAGTATTTGCCGTCGTTTCGTTGTTCGCTTGGCAAACGATTCAGCGTCAACATGCATGGGAGCAAGAGCAGCGTGAAGCTCACGCGCACCAGTTGGTTGATGTCTATCAATCGGCAATCGATTCGGTGGCCGGCACCCCTTCACGAGTGACGTTTCGGCAAGCGGTCGAAGTGACGATGGAACAACGCGGTGGACCACGGATGCGTTGGATCGACGGTCAAGAGGTTCCGTCGGGTGATCAGAGGACGGGTGAGCAGAAGACCGTGGCCCGTTCGATGTCCAGCGTTTCGGTGACCGATGCCACGGGGACGCGGACTGCGTATTCCTACGTTCCACTGAACGTGGATGGTGAAAAATCGGGGGTGGTCGAAGTCGCGCATCCGGTGTCCGCTTCGGATTCGCTGATTCGGGATTCACTGTACGCCTCGCTGCTATCGCTGTTGGGAGTCGCGGGGTTATCCGCACTGGTGATCTATTGGGGCGGCGTTCAGTTGGTCGGTAAACCGCTGGACAAATTGATCGAACAGGTCAACCGAATCGGCGAAGGCAAACTTGATCAACCGCCAGCATTGACGTGCCATGATGAACTGGGACGGTTGGCGGTCGCGATCAGCCAGATGAGTCATCGGCTGAGTGCACAGCGTGATACGATCCGGCATACAGATCGGCTGGGGACAATCGGGACGCTGGCGGCCGGAGTGGCGCATGAGCTTGGTACGCCGCTTAATGTAGTGTCGGGACGTGCGGGATTGATCGCCAGCGGTAAGTTATCGCCAGAGGAGGTGATCTCGAGTGCGCAGACGATCAAGGGCGAATCGGAACGAATGACCGCGATCATTCGGCAGTTGCTCGATTTTGCTCGTCAAACTCCGTCACCTCATGGCAAGATCGAGCTAGGCGAAATCGTTTCGCGAACGTGTGATCTGATGCGTCCGCTTGCTCGCAAATCGTCTGCCGAACTGGTGCTCGAATCAACCGATCGGCCAATGGAAATCGATGGAGATGCGTCCCAGGTTCAACAAGTGTTGACCAATTTGATCAGCAACGCGATCGCGGCGATGCCTGATGGCGGCACCGTGACCGTGTCGCTCGGCAGCGACGATGAAGCCGATCGGGTGTGGGTCGATGTGCGAGACACCGGGGTGGGCATTGGATCCGAAAATTTAAATAAGGTCTTTGAACCTTTTTTTACGACCAAAGACGTTGGCGAAGGAACGGGGCTTGGGTTGTCGATTGCCTATGGTATTGTGCGTGAACACGGTGGAGACATCACGGTGGACAGCCAACCAGGCCAAGGCACCACGTTTCGTGTCCGCTTTCCGCGTCATCAGTAGCGGTAGCGGAAGTCGTCGAGACTTTCGTCCACACACGTTCAGAGCCGAAATTCTTGACGGCTTGTTGATTTAGTGAAGCTTCCTGCGGCAAGGGGCGTAGGATGGACTTCCTAGTCCGTCAATGGTGGATTCGACGGACTAGGAAGTCCATCGTACGACTAATTCGACACGCCGTTAAAAATCCCGAATGAACGATCTTTGGTAAAAAACACCACGTGAATTGGTGAACATGACGTTTGGTTACTCGAACTAAGTAGGGAATGATGACAGACCCCAGTGATTCGTCTCGCGTTTTGATCGTCGATGACGAGCGAAATATGTGCGAATTGATCCATACCGATCTGAGGATTCGGGGGATGCAAAGCGACTGGTTCACTTCGGCGGGCGAAGCGATCCAAGCGATTCACCAGCGTGATTATGACGTCGTGTTGACGGACGTTCGCATGCCTGGCACCACGGGGTTGCAGTTGTGCGAACAATTGACTCAGCTTCGACCGGACATTCCGGTGATCGTGATGACGGCGTTTGGGACGCTCGAAACCGCGATTGCGGCGATGCGAAGCGGCGCGTACGACTTTATCACCAAACCGATCGAGATGGATTTGTTGTCGCTGTCGATCAAACGCGCGATCGAGCATCGACGGTTATCGGAACAAGTCCGCCTGCTCGAGTCATCGCAAAACCAAGCAACGGCGTTTGGCGAAGTGCTTGGACAAAGTCCCGCGATGCAATCGTTGTACGAACATTTGCATCAGGTCGCGAATTCGGATGCTGCCGTATTGATTACCGGCGAAAGCGGGACTGGTAAGGAATTGGTGGCCCGATCGATCCATGCCAATAGCCGACGCGCGAACAAACCGTTTGTGGCGGTCAACTGTGCGGCGCTGAGCGAAACGCTGCTCGAAAGCGAATTGTTCGGACATGTCAAAGGTGCATTCACCGATGCTCGTGGCGAACGACGCGGATTGTTTTTGGAAGCCGACGGCGGAACATTGCTGCTGGACGAAATGGGCGAGATGCCGATGTCGATGCAGGTGAAGTTGCTGCGAGCGCTCGAGGAACGGAAAGTGCGGCCTGTCGGTAGCGACAAAGAAATGAACTTTGACGTGCGGGTGTTGACGGCGACAAACCGCGATTTGGAAACCGCAGTTGCCGAAGGGCGGTTTCGCGAAGATTTGTATTACCGAATCAATGTGATCGGAATCGAGCTGCCGCCGCTGCGTGCACGCGGTGCCGACGTGTTGCGATTGGCCGAGCATTTTCGCGAACGATTTGCCAAGAGCGAAAACAAGCCGGTCGTTGGGTTGGCCGACGGCGTCGCCGAAAAATTGCTGAGCTATTCATGGCCGGGAAATGTTCGTGAGCTGCGTAACGTGATCGAACGAGCGATTGCATTAACACGATACGACAAGATTACCGTCGAGGATTTGCCCGAGAAGATTCGCAGTTTCAAAGGCGGTACTTTGATCTTTGGCGGTTTTGATCCGGCCGAATTGGTGTCGATGGAAGAGGTCCAACGTCGCTATATCAATCACGTGATGGACGCCGTCGGCGGCAACCAGACGCAAGCCGCTCGGATCCTTGGACTGGATCGAAAAACAATCTATCGCAAATTGAAGCAGGAAGGCGACTGAGTGGTACGGTCGCGGTCTCAAAAGTGATGGCACGCGTTCGGCATGTTTGATCAATGTTTGCTGCGGGAGCAAATCGTGAAACGCAAGAGCATGCGTCTGAGGCGTGATGCGGAAGATGAGTGATGACGGGAATTCACGCTGTGGCGAGCGTCGCTGCGAAACGCCAATGTTGTCACTTGCCGCCACTCCATGCGTCGTAGCGATACCGTTATGTGGCGAGTTGCATAGGCGTGCACCGGAACGCGGCGGCATTCTTTGCATCTTAGTCACGGGGGCTCGGCAGGTTCTGCATCGTGATCAGCGGCGCCAACAATGATCGAATGGTCCGTGCGGTTCAGATCCGATCGAGGGGGGGCAGGCGGCGGTATCCCGTCAGAGCGTTCTGTTCCGTGATCCCCACGATGCTGATTGTGGTTTGATGAAAATTGTTCGGAACCTCTGCGGCGATTTGGGGTTTTACGGGTGAAGCGATGTTACGGCGGACATCGTACTAGCTATCACGGTCGCCGCAGGTTTTGCTGCGGTGACGTTCTCCAAATCACACTTCAACACAGGGGCCGCGGAAATGGAATTCGTGCACGTTCAATGCCAGGCGGGACATCGCTTAAAAGCGGGGATGCATCTACGAGGCCGCGCATTGGCATGCCCAAAGTGTCGTGCCGAGGTGGTGGTCCCCCAAGCGAAAGATGCACTTTCGGATACGGGCGTGATGCGGATTCTCGGCGACTTGGCACCGATAACGGAGCCGACGGTGGCAAAACAACCACCGCCTCAGCGACCTTGTCCACGGTGCAACCAAAACGTCAGTACCGAGATTTCGGTGTGCAATCATTGTCAATGCTTCATCGGGATCGTCCCCGATTATATGAAGCAGATTGGGTGAGAGACGTGCGGCCCGATGCCATCTACTTTGGGCAGCGATCGCGGCGCAATGCGTCCGGTTGCGGCGAATGAAACGTTTGATTTTGACCGGGCGGCTTGCGCCGCACCGCTACAAATATCCTTCGGTTAGTGCCAGGCTAAATGGCGAGCACTCGCGGGAACGCTATGACCGCGGTGCGGTCAGCGACTTTTGCTCAGTTCTTTGACGATCTTTCGGCCTGTCATGCTCATCGGCAGTTCGTCCAGCTCGGAAAGCGATGCAAACTTCCACGGCGCAGGTGGCTTCCATGCTCGCGACGCTCCGGTGCCAACGGTTGCACGATAGACGTTCAACTGAATGCGGTACTTGGTCACGGCATGTTTCATCGTCATCAACGGATCACCGACCGAGATCGGGGTTGAAAGCGTGTCGTGCAGCTGCGTTGCGGCGATGGATTCGTTTTCTGTTTCACCGGTGGTCAAACGAGGGAAATCCCAAAGTCCCGCCCACCGCTCGCCCGCCGGAATGGGACGGACGAGGAATTGCGAGTGATCTCGGTTGGCGATCACAAACGCGAACTCGGTACGGTCTTCGTACTCGATTTTTTTGACTTTGCCGGGAATCGTTTCTTGAATGCCCAGCTTTCGTGCGCGACATCCTGATCGCACCGGGCACTGATCACATTTGGGAGCCCGCGGGGTGCATACCAGGGCGCCAAGTTCCATTGCCGCTTGGTTAAAGATGCCGGGACCGCGAGCGGCTACTGCGGTATCTGTGGCTCCGTTTTGTTTGGGCAGCATCGAGGTGGCAATTTGCCAAAGCAGGTCGAGCGTCGGTTTCTCAGACAGCGCTCCCTGCATTGCAACCCAGCGGCTGTAGACCCGCTGTGTGTTACCCTCGAGCACCGGATAGGCTTGGCCTTGGGAAATCGATAAGATCGCGCCTGCGGTATAGCGGCCGATGCCTGGCAAATTGATCACGTCGTCAAACGTGTTGGGAAAGACGGCGTTGTGTTGTTCGCAAATCTGCTTGGCCGCCGCGTGCATCGATCGAGCGCGGCGGTAATACCCGAGGCCTTCCCAATGAGAAAGCAGTGTCGATTCGTCCGCGGCAGCAAGCGCTGCGACCGTAGGAAACTGTTTTAGGAAACGCTCGTAATAGGGGATGACGGTTGCAACTTGAGTTTGTTGCAACATGATTTCGCTGACCCACACGTGATACGGCTTCGGATCCAACCGCCAGGGAAGCACCCGGTGATTCGACGCAAACCAATCGAGCAATCGCTGACGGATGCGGCTCCGCCACGCCGATTGTTGCCAGATCGGATCATGGGGTGGCGGTTCGGGGGTGGGACGTGGTGACTTCGGCTTGGAGGTTGGCTTTGGCTTTGATTTTGATTTGGATGTCACCGCTGATTCAACTTTCCAAGTTTTAGCTTGACCGATTCGAGAGCATCGCCGCGACGAAATTTCACTTCCACTTCGTCGCCGGGAACCTTTTGGTTGATGGCGTTTTGCAGGTCCTCGAATTTTCCAATTTCTGTTTTATCGATTTGAACAATCTCGTCACCACGTTGCAGTCCCGATGTCTCGGCCGCGGAACCGGGGATGACTTCGTTGATACGGCAGACATCAAATCCGTTGATACAGCTGACCCCGAGAAAGCCACCTTGGCGATGATCGATGGTCAAACCGGGAAGTTGCTGTCGCATCTCTTCGACCTTTTCTTTGCTGATCCCGGTGCCCATCAGGTTCAACGAGATTCGCATGGGGATCTTGGCAATTTCGTCACCGAGGTCTTCCGTTAGCGGGACGTAGCGAAACTCCATCGAGCTGACATGTTTCATTTCTTGCAGCGGACGCAGCGTTTTCGCATCGACTTGGCCTTCGACCACCGCGATCGTGTTTAGGTCGGGCATCGTGACAAGTTGTTCGAGCACATCGCGTCGCACTGCGGGTCCTTTGACACGTGCGAATTCGATCTCGCGGACCCATCGCAGCCATTTCAGCGAGTCGATATCGCCGGACCAATTTTCGTCGATCTGGACGACCATCTGCGGAGTGCTAATGGCGCGGACCAGGAATTGATCGACGCCAATGATGACACCGGCACGGCCAAGTGCTTCTTGCGCCTGGGTGGCTCGGACTTCGTGGATCTCTTCGACCGCGGCTTTGGCCAAGGCCGCTTGGCTACCGGCGGCATGAATGCTTAGCGTTCGCAGTTCGCCCAACGCCCCGTCCTCTTCGTTCGGAGGTTGCTTCAGTGCGATCGCACTAAGCGCGTGCATGGCTCGATCGACGGTTTCCAGATCGCCTTCCTTCATCGCTTCGACCAACAGCGTTACCGAACGAGCGCCTGCATCGATCAGTTTTTGGGTAGCGAGTTTCCGGCGATGAAATTGATCACTACTGAGCTGCTCGACCCAATAGGAAAGCGGTTTTGATTCGGGTGACGCCGAGGTCGCGGTGTCGGGGGGTGAGGCTGTCTCGTTTGCGATTGGATCGGTGGCAGGTTCGGTTTGGCCAGGCGAGGAAAGGGCCCACGACCACGACAAAACGAGCAAAATCAGCGATCTCAATGCAATTTGGTTCATTTCGATGACACTTCCAACGCGGACCCGAATGGTGACCCTTGTATGGTACTGGGTTCCGTGGCCGCGCGTCAGCCCTGACATTCGCCCGCGGAGCACGGCTTGGCGGTAATCGAAGTCTATCTAGACCCGTAATTTAGAAGGGCCTGATTGCGAGTCGTCCCAAGATGCCGAGTCATCCCAAGTTCGTTGCACGGACGAACGTTGCTGCGCCGACCGCCCACCTAGCCCATCCTTGACCCCGAATGGGGGCCGTATTGATTGACAAGATCACAAGCGGTTTTCCATGACGCTTCGTCGCTGAATTGGCGTTTAGCGACCAAGTGGTACATGTCGCTACCTCTGACTTTCAGTTGAATCATTTGGTCGGTGATTTCGGCCGCCTCGAACAACGTCCAGTTCGCTTTGCACTGGCCGGTCGTCGTCATGGTGAATTGTCCCGTGGTATCGAACCACCCCGATGACATCAACAGCGGTTCGGTGCGATCGAGCGTCGTTCGGCGGGCCTTGATCACCGAACGAGCCGGCTTGCTGAGCACGATCAGCAACACCATGCCGACCAGGATTCCGAACCAGGTGAATCCAACGAAGTAGAACCATCCGAAGATCAGGCTGAGGGCGAACGAGCCAAACAAGATCGAAAATCGAAGCAGCCCCCATCGCCATCGTCGCCCCAGTACGGTGTTTTGGATGTCATCCGCATAGATCCCACCAGAAAAGTAAACCGCGTTCTCAGCCGGGCTGCAAACCGGATCGTCCTCGGCCAAGGCACGACGTCGCGGGTCGATGAATTGGATGGGGCAGGGTGGACGCAGTTCGCTTAACTGTGTGGCTAGCATCACCGCGCGGTTTCGATCGGCAAACGCCCGTAGCGGCAGGACGTCGAATTGCATCTGCGTCGCATCGAAACAAAACGTGATGACATTTCGGTTGTATCCCACGCTGATCAAATGTTCCATTTTCAGCCATCGCGTTTGGTCGGGATGAACGATCATCATTTGGTCGCGATCGATGTAACCGTGGATTTCACCACATCGATGCGCATTCAATTTCACTGCGCGGTTCAGCGCTCGATAGCGGAGTCCCAATAAGGCAGCCGTGGTGACGATTGGGATCGACAACAGCAACGCGACGGTTGAATTCGGAGACGCCACCACGCTGAGAAAGCCGATGTAAAAGCAAAAGAAGATGACAATCGAAGCGAGCGTCCGCATGCTGACCAGATCGGTGCGGATATTGGTCCGAGCGATGCCATCGCGAATGTCCCGACGAGTCAATTCGGTCTGAAACTCGAGTCGCTCGAAGGTTTGCCAGCGATCATCGAAAGCCAACGGATTCTCAACCGCCGGATCGCTGTGAGGTGGTTCGTAGGGATTGATGGATGAGTTAGAAATGATCAAACCGTTTCAAGTCGATGGGACGAACGAGGGAGATCACGTCTGGCGAGTCTCTATGTCGATTTTATCATGTTGTTGGCAGCGGGACTGCATCTGCATTTGGTGGCCGAGCCGATTACAGGCGTCGCCCGGTTGCAGCGAGTAAAACGTTCGATTTTGCGCGGGCGGGCCTCGCGGCGCTCCACTGTAAAGACCACTCGGATAGGGCCGAGGGCAGGTGGCATTGGGCGCTCGGAGGCATCAAGTTCAGCGAACGCCTTCGAAGGCGTCGGCGCAGCGTAGAGCTCGATAAACGGGACTCTGTAAACGACGGGCAAAACCGATTATGGTGTGCGGTGAATGAAGTGGACGACTTGCAACATGGAGCAAAGTGAAGATGGCAGATTGGATTGAACCCGGCACCAAGGCGCCAGCGTTTACCCTCAAAGACGACGCTGGCAACAAGGTGAAATTGGCCGATTTGAAGGGCAAACCGGTGGTGCTTTACTTCTACCCCCGCGATGACACGCCGGGTTGTACGAAAGAGGCGTGTGATTTCCGCGATCAATACAGCGAACTGCAGAAATTGGGGGTCGCGCTGTTTGGTATCAGCCCGGATGACGCGGAGAGCCACACGCAATTTCGCGAAAAGTATTCGTTGCCGTTTCCGTTGCTGGTCGATGCCAACCACGCGATCGCTGAAAAGTACGGTGCGTGGCGCGAAAAGAACATGTACGGAAAAAAATCGATGGGGATCCAGCGATCGACCTATCTGATTGACTCCGAAGGCAAAGTCGCGAAGGTTTGGAAACGCGTCAAGGTCGACGGTCACGACGCTAAGGTGATCGACGCCGTCAAATCACTCTAGTAGCAGCGGTCGGAACCATCGACATTTGTACGGGTAGGCAGGTGTCTTGTCCGTCAAATCACAACGCGACGCGTCAGTTTTGGAGTTGCGCGTTTAGACGTTCTTCGGGCCAAAGGCCCAGCGATTTGCCTAGCCTGGCCCAACGGGCCAGGTTTTCGATGCAAAGAAACCTAAGGGCCAAAGGCCCGGCCATTTGCTAGCCGCCCTCATTAAGTCCCGGTAAACGGCCGGACCGTTGGCCCTACAATTCATTGGTATTCTTGGTCCCAGCCCGTTGGGCTGGGCTAGGTAAACGTCCAGGGCTTTGCCCCTAAATACAAACTCGCACCTTCAAACGTGTCAGCGAACGACCGAGTCAAGATGAAGATTCCGTCACTGACGCGTCAGGGTGTGATAAACACGCAACATCGAAACGTACGCAGTCGGGTTTTAAGACAGCGTCACCGCGTTGGCCGAACGGCGAATGGTTGCTCGTCAATTCCGCATTATTCATGCCGACGGGGCGTCTACCTTTTTTCAGGACTCGGATTCAGCGAGCCCCAGCTCGCCTAGTCGCTTCTTGTACCGCGTGTGGTCTTGCTGGCTGAAACAGCAAAATGTCACGACATCTGGTTTGTCGTTGGACCGCAGCCAATCGAGCACGGTGTCGATCGCGATCTCGCACGCCGCGTCGGCTGGAAATCCATAGACACCGGTCGAGATACAGGGAAAGGCAATCGAAGTGACGTTGTGTTGCGCGGCGAGCGACAACGACGACTCATACGTTTGGGCAAGTGTTTTTTTGTCTTCGGTCATGTCTCGAAAAATGGGACCGACCGCATGAATCACGAAGCGTGCGGATAGACGGAATCCTGGGGTGACGCGAGCTTCACCAGCGGGACAAGGGGCTTGTGCCATCGATGCGCGAACCAGGTCGGGACCCGCAGCACGATGCACCGCACCATCCACACCGCCACCACCACGAAGCGCAGCATTCGCCGCGGTCACGATGGCATCACAATCCAGCGTCGTGATGTCCCCAAGGAACAACCGAATTCGGGGCGCGAGCGGGTTTGCCATCGAAATAGCCTCCGTCAAGTTGGCGGCTGCCGTCACTTCCGCTACGCCCGAGCACAAATGCCTTGCTGCGACGCAGGACTAAAGCGATTCCGGCTTCTCTTTGCGAAACACGGCGACCACGTCTTCGACTGGAATCACAAACAATTGATTGTCGTGTTCGAGGTCCACCGGGATCATGTTCTTGGGGTGGAACAGGATTTTGTCGTATTGGCGGAGCGGCAATTCTTCGTCGTTTTCCACCACGGCGCTGATCGTGACGATGCGGCCGGTGATCGTGGGGATTTCGGCAGCATCGGGCAATGCGATCCCACCGCGAGTTTCTCGCTTAGGCTCGTCTTTGCGAACTAAAACACGGTCTCCGATCGGTTCAACGTACTCGAAAGTGGTACTCGCGGCCTTCTTCGCCATTACGACCCTAAATTAAGACATGAGAGGAAAAATATGCAGTCAAAGGCCATTTTCACCTCTGAAGGCTGATTCGTCGAGACGGCAGGCGAAAAGCATCATTGGATAGAGCGATTCCAGCACGTCCAGACCGTGTTAGTCTTTGCCTTCGTGTTCGACTTGCGGCCAGTACTCGTCCTCGAACGCGTCGTCGATATGAAAATCAGGGCTGTTATCCAAGTCATGGCACTCCATGCACTTCTCTTTGGCCTTGGCGAGCGGCAATTTCATCGCATCTCGCAGCAAATCACGCTGCTCGGTGCTGACCGACGCGCCTTCGGCCTCGGCAGCAGCGTGTTCGGCACCCGGGCCGTGGCAGTTCTCACAACCATTGCCGGTCAAATGCGACGATTCTTGCAGCGATAGGTAGCCCGACACATAGGGATAGTAGTTCTGAGGATTCCAACCCGTGACGTGACAACTCAGACATTCAGGGTCGAAATGACGCGCCACGTCGCTGCGTTCACCCGGATGGACAAGCGACTCGGTCGCCTCGGCGTGCGGCGTGTTTTCCCAGATCCCGTAAGCGGTGGTATGACATTCACCACACTTTTCGCTTCCGACAAAGGTGCGGCGAGTCGAATGGGGGATCGGTTTCAGCCCCAGGCCTTCGAGCCCAAGGTCGCGAAGTTGGTTTTGGTACTCTGCCATCAGCTTCCGCATTTCGGGGGCGTCCTCGAACTCGTCCGTTAGCGGAACGCGGCAATACTTCATCGGTGCGTTGCGGTACAAACCCACTAGCCCGACGTACATGCCTTTGTTGCCCGTGACCAACATGCGTGTTTTCGTGCCTTCGATCGTTTGAGCTTGATAGGTCGGTTCGCCATAGCCGCCCGAGACCACAACAAGATCAAACCCTTGAACGTCGCGCACCAATTGTTCGGCTGCCGCTTCCTCACCATAGAACGTCAACACGCGAAAGTCGGGTGATTGCTGATTGATCGCAGCTAACGCGGCTTGCAACGCCGGTACCGGCGGATTCACAGTGATGTCTGCCGAAAGTTCGCTTTCAAGCGATGCGGGATCCAGGATCGTGGTGACTCCTACCTTCATCCCGCCTCGTTCAAACACCTTGTGCTGAGCGGTAAACGAGGGCTCATCCAATAGCACCACGTTTGCCGAGACGTACAAGATGTCATCGACCGCATCGCTGGGGGGATTGGCAACCGAAAGCAACTCGCCGACGCCAAGTCGGACATCCTCGGGGCCAAAGCCGACCGATTGGTAGTTCATCGAGCGAAGCGCTTCGGCGGTCCGCTGCAATTTGATTTCGGCTTGAATTCCAAAGCGTCGCACTTGGTTACCAGCGTCGATCGGAGCTAACGTCCAGCCCTTTTCTTTTAGCTGTTCCAAGAACGAGTAGCGTCGCGCGACGCCTCCTTTTTGGTTTGCCAATCCGGTACATCCACACGGTTCGATATACCCGTGTTGGTTGCCAGAGAGGACCAGCGTCAAATCCGGAGTCGGCCATTTGCGATAGTCTTCGGGGCCGAGCGAATTTTCGGGAACCTCGCCACCCGGATTGGATTTTGCCGGCGACGTGGAGGGCGCGTTAGGCTCGTCGGCGGTCGGCGAGCTCTTGGGATCGGCGGCTTTGGTATCGGGGGTTCCGGCAGGCGTCGGAATGAGCTCGATTTTGACGGGGGGCGTTTCGCTGGGGGCTTGAGCATCGATCGAGCTCGCCATGACCGCCATGATTGCGGCGATCCCCAATCCACCAGCAAGCAGACGGGAACCGATCCCCAAGCTTCGCGTGGGCGGGTTGGCGGCAATGCCATTGGCGTTGCCATCGCGGTGCGGAATCGCCCCAGGATCATCGGTCGAAAAACCGGACGGATCGCGTAAAGCAGGTTTGGTAACTTGATTCTTCATACGACCCAAATTTTTTAACAACGGGGTAATTTATTTTGGTTCCATTGAAAATTTCACACCCACGACCAGTTTCCCGGTTGATTTGCCATTATCCGAGACAATGCGAATCTTACCGTAATCGTCCTGGTTTCGGCCGAGTCGCTGAATCGCCTTCGGACCTGGAATCAATTTGATCTCCAGCGGATACAGCGTCATCGATGAACGCACGAGTTTTTCGCCAAACGTTGCCTCGACGATCCCCTCCGGTTCAACACTTTCAATGCTGAGAGTTGTATTGTCGCGATCTTGGCCCTTTAGCACAACAAAGGTTTTCGCTGTAAAGGGACCTTCGGGCGGAACTTCTCCGAAATCATAGATATAGTTGCCGCCTTCGGAACCAGTCAGCTTCGGATTTGGGATCATGCTGAGCGATCCGACGATCTTGCCTGTGATCGGCGTGACTAAAAACTTTCGCTCGTCCTCGTCGGTTGCATCCGAGTCGGATTGTTCTTGAATGAAACCAAACATTGCGTTTTGCGAAACGGGTCCCTGCTTCATGCCGGGGTTGATCTTGATCGAGATATCAAATCCCTGCAACGCCGACGAGCTTGCTCCATCGGCTTCGGAGGGTTCGAACGGTTCAATCGTGATTTCGGACAATTCATTCAGCGCATCGCTGCTAAATTTGAATGTCGGATCTTTGATCGGTGGATCCATGTAGCTGTAGACTTTGGCGGTCAGCGTCACCGTTTCGTCGGCCGACACATCGCCAAAGGTCAGTGCGTCGGGAACCATTTCCAAGTCGCCGACGACGCGGCCTTGGATTTTCAAATCGATGGCGTAGTGCTTTGGATCATTGGTCAACAGTTGAGCCGATTGTCCGAACGTTTTCGCGTCGGTTTTTACATCCCATTCCAAGCGAACTTCGGTTTGTTCGCCGGGCTTGAGCACGTCGTTGTCCAAGGTGCCCAGGGTGCACTTACAAGTCGTTGCCCCCAAGCGGAGTTTTAGGTCTCCCTCGCCCGTGTTTTTGATCACAAACGTGTGCTCGCCCTTGGTCCCGGGCGCCATGGTGCCGAAGTCGTACGTGCTGCCGTTGGGCAAATCGACTTGCGGATTTTTGGTCTGTGCGACTTGGGTGTAGTAATCATCGATGTTTTCGCCGGTGATATCACCGCCGTAAACCATTTCGCCCATGCGAGCATCGCGATGACCGTAAGCTGCGTAATTAATCCCCCATCCGGCTGCGGAACCGGCGACCGCCACGATGGCTAACAGCACCCAAAATCTGTTCATGATTCAACCGTTATCTGATGTAGAGGAGACGAGGGAGGAGTTCGAGATTTGAGGATGGAAAATGAATGGGTTACCGTACGTCGGTGTGCCCTAATTGGTTCATCAATAACTCGCTGGCAGGACGTCTTTTCGGTTCGTTTGCCGCAGCGATGCCGATTTGACTTGCTTCTAGGATCATTTGATTTTCTAACATCCGGTCCATGGTGAAACCAAGCCCCGAGAGCCACTCGGCTCGCTGGGCCGCCGCGGCTGCGTTGGCCGAGTCGCCAGCGGCCCGTAAAACCTCGGCCAATTGGGCTGCCATCCACTGATTCGAGGGGCTCCAGGCGGCCGCTTGGCGAAACGTTTCCAAGGCGTCCTGCAAATCTTCGTCTTGGCCAAATCGCTGAAAAACGTGCAATTGGGCGATCCCCAATTCGCGATAAACGCTCGGATCCTCGCCCGCTCGTTGCTTGGTTTGATGAACCAGCGTTTGCCAAGTGCTTCGGCGAGTGGCTGCGGTGGCGTCGTCTTTGGTTGCGGCGGCGACGATTTGCCGGCGATAGGCGTCCGCACGCCAACGGGCCGCTTCAGCGGACCACGGATCCGCCTCCATCGCCTTGGTCAACAAACGATCCATTTCCTCGAAATCACCGGCCACACGCGGACGTGACAGCTGCTTGAGTAATCGCTGTTGCTGCGAAACGGGCAAAATCGACATCCATACCAACCCGCCAAGCAACAGCACGCTGGCGGCAGATCCGAGTTTGCTCCACTTTCGCTCTCGCCAATTCCTGAGCGTGTGATCGGCATCGTCGCCGAGATCCGTGGCGGCGTTTTCAGTTTCCCCCGCTGTGATTTTGCCCGTTGTGATTTTGACGGAGGCAGGTTTGGCGACCGTGCGGCAGATCACCGCCGCGACAAGCCACACACAAATCGCTACCCCAGGCACAGTCCATCCGCCCGCGATCGACAAATGGACCAGGATCGACAGCAACGTCGCCGCAGCAAGCGTGTGAAGATGGCGGTCGCTAAACCGGCGAAGGTGTTTCCATGTCAAGACGATCCCCGCGATACTGAGCGGCACCCCAAACAGATCGGCTTCGATATCAGGAATACTCAACACGATAAAGCCGACGATCCAGACCATCGCGAAGCTGACGGCGGCACCGAGCCAGACGATGATCGCCGCGTTCCACCATCGCTGAGCCGCTGGGTCGGGCGTGTCTTTGCATTCGCTCAGCTGATCACGACGAGTTTTCCAGCACGCGAGGACCGCGACGGTTAAACAAACCAACAACCCCGCTGCGATCCATCCACCGCTGGCTAACGTTTCGAAAAAGAAGTTATGAGGTTCTGCGATTTGCTCGTTCGCACTGGGCTCGCGAAAACGCTCGTAGATCATTTGGTAATTTCCCGGCCCCGCACCAAACAGCGGCATCTGAGTGACCATCGCCATCGTGCTGCGCCAGTACTGGATTCGAAACGCAAGCGACGCGGGGGCCTGTTCGACCCATTCGCGATCACCCCAGATCACGATTCCGCCAACAACGATCGCGGCAAGCAAGCCGGCCGATGCCAACGCAATCACGATCGTGCGTCGGTGTCGCCCAAAGCTCATCGACGCAAAGAACAGAAACACGGCGCCGATAAACACCGCCAACACAGCCGAACGGCTTCGCGTCGCCAACAACGAAATCGCCAGTAGCGCCGTCAAGCCAATCCAACACACGCGCTGGGGCACTGACATTTGCGATGCGTGAAACCAGAGCCCCGAAATTGAAATCATGAGTCCGACGACCAAGACGCCGGCAAGCGAATTTGCCAGAGCAAACGTCCCGGTGGGGCCTCCGTCACGCAAACGATTTTCGAACACAATTCGTTCGGACGATCCCGGTGGCGCCTCGATCCCAGCAAGCCGCAGCATCTGCTCTGGATTTCGTTGGTAAGCGGCACGCATTTCCGGCAGACTGATGAATTGTTGATGCAGCCCGTGAACGGCTTGTGCTACCGCACATCCCAACAACAGCGTGATGATCCCACGCACCACCATCGGCTGAGCGAACAAGCGACGTGCGGCAAAAAAGATCGACGCGGCGCTGACCCAAATCCACGCTTCGTTGGTGGCAAACCGCAGGTTCCCTGGCGGGCTGCTGCCAAAGGCCGCAATCATGATCCACCCGGCAAGCAACCATGGCACCCAATCCAACGCCAGTGAAACGGGGTGCGAGACGGCTTCCTTTCGGAATCGTTTTCCAAACGAATTCCCGATCAAAACGACGATCGAAAACGCAACAAACCACAGCCCGTCGCCATTTTCCACCGCGACACTGTCGCTGGGGTAATACTGCGAATAAACCAATGCGGCCGCCAACACGAACACCGCGATTCCGCTTGGCAGATTTGCAAACCGAGGGCGGGGCGGATCGATGACCGCATCAAATAGAGTCGGATTGCCATTGGAATGTGTCTCGGCGGCGACCGATGTGTTCGCGAGTTTTGCGTCGCTGCGGCCGCTCGGACTGTGTCCGCTTCGGCTTTCTATTTTTCGTCGCTTTGCCACTGAGTCGATTCCAAGATGATCACAAGCAATAACATGCACCCCACAATCCCGATCACCATGATCGCTTGCGTTAGTTCCACATGCGTTAGCAAAATCGAAGCCAATCCACAGGTGCCAGTGACCAAGTAGATCGTCAATACCGCTTGGGTCCGGCTTAGACCGAGTTCGACCAAGCGGTGCGAGAAATGGCTGCGGTCGCCCACAAACGGGCTTCGCCCTTGGCGGATCCGAATCCACAGCACCGTGGTCATGTCATAGAGCGGCACCGCCATCGCACATAGCGGCGCCAACATCGCATGCGGTCGTGATCCGTCACTCGATGCATAGGTGGCCATCAACATCGAAACGGCAATCAGAAAACCCACCAAGTAGCTGCCACCATCCCCCATGAATATTTTGGCGGGGGGTCGGTTGTGCCACAGAAAACCAAGCAGCGAACCACACACGACCAACAACATCGCCGCCACGAACAATTGCGGCTGCGAGGTTCCTGGGTCGGTGGTCGTCAACATCACGATCGCCATCGATGTGGCGATAATTGCCGCCACGCCTCCGCTGAGCCCATCCATGTTGTCAAGCATGTTGAACGAATTGATCAGCCCCACGATCCAAATCACCGACAACACCTTGGTCAGCCAGGCAATACTGATGAATGCCGTCAATCCAAAATTCAATCCGTAGACCACAAACGCGGCCACGGCAAACTCGACCGCCAACCGCAACCAGGGATTCACGCCGCCGCGATCATCGATCACGCCAAGAATCGTCAGCACGGTGCCTGCGGCGAGCAGCCACCACAATTGCGTGACACGCGACCACACGCCTTCCAAATGCGGAACGACTTGATCGGGCAAGTGCGATTGCAGGGCGACGTTGTTGCGAACCAGCGCGACTGCCAACGTGCCCAACGCGAACGTCACCACGATGCCGGCCCAAATCCCAATGCCGCCCCCAAGCGGCGTCACGTTGGTATGCGTGCTGTGACCGCCCGGACGCGCGACTAAACCTAGCTGCACTGCAAAACGGCGAACCGGGTAAATCGTAAGCAGAGAAACCACAAACGGGGGGAGGACCGTCACAGCGATCAACCATCCAAGCCACTGCGAGAGATCCAACGCAACCACCCTATGAGAAAACGACCGATTTAAAACGGCTCAATCTATCAAGAAATGCAGCGTCGAGGTACGTGGTACCCCAGGTTGGGCAAACGATCCGAGATAACTTCGGTGTTTTCGGACGCCGATTTTATGGCGGTTGTGTTGATTAGGGGTTAGCGGGGTGGGAAAGGCGGATTGATCGGGATCGGTGGAACGAACTGCGGGTTGGGAATCCCACCCTGCTGGAAAATTTGATACGCACTCGGATTTTCTTTTTTTAGCGTGTCTTCGTTCTTGTACGTTTTGGTGGGGCTCGGTTTGCCCGCGTTCGTTTCGGTCACCTCGATACTGCCATCGGCCTTGCCCGCCACTTTGATCGTCTTGTTGTTTTCGGTCACCTCGACCGATTTGATCCCGTTATTGAATTGAATTCTGATCGTTCGTCGCGCCCGAGGTTGTTGGTTCAGTCCGCCCACCTGAATACGGATGCCTGCTTGCAATGGATTTCGCAAAAGGGCTTGGCGACGAACGACAGCTCCGCCGGGAACAAACGGGTTCAGCTCGTCCCAATCGTTGGAATCGGGTTCCAACAACCGTTTGGCTCTTTGTGCGACCTTGGCCGATTCACTTTGCGAAAGCGACTGCAACGTTTCGCGGGCGGCCAGCTCGAGATGCGTGTCGTTGCCGATCAAGTGCTGCTGCAGGATGTCAAAGGCCCGGTCAGCCACTTCGCGGCTTTCGCTATGCGTCGCGGTCGCCAATTTCTCGATCGCTTGTTTGCCCAGCGAATGAAGTTGACGCATCGCACGTTGGCGATGACTGAATTTGGCCGAATCAAGTTGCTGGATCAACGATTCGACAAGTTGGTCGCCGCTGCGGCCGCTGCGATGATGATCCGCCGCAGTGGCTGCTACGACCGAAGCCGATATCAGCCCCCACATCACAATCCAGGTGGTCAGTTTTGGTGGCATCAGAGTTTCCTGTGGAAATGAGATCGCGGCACCTTCCATTGAACCCGATTGTAGCGTTTCACGCCACGTTGTTTGGATCGATTGTGTCGAATCGCTAGGTGATCAAGACACCGATCGTGGTTTGAGCGGAAAGACACGCTCGGGGTACCAAGACGGATCGTATTGCTTAGTCTTGCCGCGAACAATCGCAATCAACCGTCCGTCGGTTCGAATCGCCGCAGCGATACCTTCGTCGGTCGGATCCGAGGACTCGATCGGTCCGGCATCGCCGGTTAGCGGGTCAATTGGCGTATAAAACGCGGTGCCAAACACGTTCAAACCGTTGATCAATCTCATTGCGTCTTCGTCGTTGACGGACAAATGCGGTAAATGTTCGACACCCAATCGCGCGGGCTGGACAAATGCCTCCAAATCGTCGTGGCGGATTTGCTCGATGGAAATGGCGTCGGCCATAGCAAACGGTCCAATTCGAGTGCGAACCAGGTGAGTCATCACCGCATGTGCTCGGACACTTGCAGCCAAATCGACGCCTAACGAGCGAACATACGTACCTGAACCACAGGTGATATCGAGCTGGATGTTGGGATAGTCGTATTTCAAGACTTTGAAGTCATACACTTGGACTTTGCGCGAAGGCACGTCGACTTGTTCGCCGTTGCGAATTCGGTCGCAGGCGCGTTTGCCATCGATCCAGATCGCGGAATATGCCGAGGGGACTTGGACGACTTCACCGGTCAACGATTTTGCGCCCGCGACAAGCGATTCGAGCGTCGGGACCGGGTCATCGGGATGTTCGGTCAACGGTTGCTCGAGGTCTCCCGATTCGCTTTCGGCCCCCAGCCGAAACGAAGCCAAGTATTGTTTGGGGTAGTTCTGCACAAACGAGGTCAACCGAGACGCGCGACCGACCCCGAGCACCAAGACGCCTTCGGCCAGAGGATCGAGTGTCCCAGAGTGCCCCACCTTGTGCGGCCGCACTCGCCGCGCGGCAATGTTGACGAGATCACGCGACGTCATTCCAGACGGCTTGATGCAATTGATAAATCCGAACACGACTGCGTTTACTTTCCTTTGGGGCGAAACGCGGCCAAGCGATCCGGCTTGGTTTCAATGCGTGGGCCCTCGATCAGGTCCACACAATAGGGAATTGCAGGGAACACGGCGTCCAAACACTCGGCGATCGCCGACGGTTTGCCGGGCAGATTGACGATCAAGCTCGAGCCACGGATCCCCGCGGTTTGTCGCGACAAAATGGCGGTCGGGACATGCTCGAGCGAAACCTTACGCATCAATTCGCCGAATCCGGGCATCATTTTTTCGCACACCGCTTCGGTGGCTTCGGGGGTAACGTCTCGTTTTGCCGGTCCCGTGCCGCCGGTGGTCACGACGAGTGAACAGTGCGATTGATCGCACAGTTCGATCAATGCAGACTCGATCGATTGCACATCATCCGAGACAATTCGAGCATCGGCAGTCCATTCGCAATCGAGAACCTCGTTCAAGTAGTCATGGATGGCGGGGCCGCCGCGATCTTCGTATTCACCGCGACTGGCGCGATCCGAGACGGTCAATATTCCTATTCGTATCGGTTGCAAAACAGAGGGTCCTTGCGGTCGCTAAAAGGATCAATCGAGAAATTCGCTAGCGTCGCTTGCGATAGCCATGCATCAGCAGGACGCGGTCGTGGGGTGGTTGGGGGACTCGAGTGCTGCGTGTACTTGGGAACCAAGCGGCTGTGCTCGACAATGGCGTTCAAAAAGACTCGCCGGATCGCATCGTATCCGCGGTCGTTGGGATCTTCGATATTGGTAAAGAACCAATAATGAGGGTCGTTTGCATCATAGTTCGCACGCCAAAATTGACGGCAATGCGATCCGTGTCCAAGGAACGTCTGGTACAGATCAACGACGTGAACGTGGTCTCGCGACCGGGCAACGTCGCGGATCACTTGATTGTATTGAGCGTGGATCGCCAATCCATCGGGCCAAGCGGGCAAGAAAATGCTTGGCGCATCGCCCACTCCATCGGTTGGATCGTAAATGTCCGCGATAAAAATCTCGCAGCCTAGTGGGAAGCGTTCTTCGAGTTCGTCAAACATGGTCGCCAGGCGAGTGCGGAAATTGGCGATCCACGGCTGGGCCTGCTCGAGCGTCGCCGAGTACATCGCACATTCCCTTGGTGCACTTCGCCCATAGCTATGGATCAAGTCGTTACCGCCAGAGGTCATCAAGACGATCCCGCGAGCGTCATGGTAAACCGGGATCGTGTTTTGAATTACATCCAGATGGGTTTGCGACTCCGAACCTGAAATGGCGAAATTTTCAGCCGTTAGATTCGGCAGCACTTTGGACAAGCAAACGCCGCGGAGTTCTGCGTACTCGTCATCGGGGGTTTGGATGACGCGGTTGAAAAAACTGTGGCTGGGCGTTTTCGCTCCTAACCCGGCAGTGATACTGTCGCCGACGCCGATGATTTGGATCGGTTCATCAGACCAGACCTTGTGAAACGATCGGATGTCGACTTGAGGCCCCGCGGGACCCTCACCCACCGGTCGGGCCAGATGAAATTCGATGTAACCAAGTACGCCCGCGACGACTAGTACGGCGGTCGTTAGCAGAACGTACAGCCGAGTTCGTTTACGTTTCGAAGGATTAGACATCTTGCTCGGTCTCGCGGCGGTGCTCGAGGATCCTTCGATTGTAGGCTGCGATGGTTTCTTTACGTCCCAAAAAACCGAGTAACTTCGTTGGATTTTCGGGATCGACCACCGGCAGTTCATCGACGTTCAGCGTCGTGAACTGTTGCATCGCCGTGTTCAAGTCATCGTCGGGCGAGACGCGATAGAATTCGCTGATCATCACATCACGCGCGTTCGCCAATCGCCACAGCGTTTCATCATAGAGATAAGCGCGGACGTCATCGGCGGAAAACAATCCGACCATCGCATCGTTCGAGTCGACGACGGGAAAGTAGTGCTGGTTGGTTTCCGCCAAACGGTGCACGATTTCGTCAAGCGTTTCCCCTTCGTGGATCATCAACAACCGCCGGCCTTTGAGATAGACGTCTTTGACCGCCAACCCCTCGAGCACATCGACAAGAAAATCGCCTCGGTGTGCCGGAGACTCCAGTCGCGAGGCAACTTGATGCGTGTACAAAATCCACTTGGATGAAAACACAAACGTGATCGCGCAAACCAGCATCGTGGGTACCAACAATCCAAAGTCGCCTGTCAATTCGCGAATGAGGATGATGGTCGAGATCGGAGCTCGCGCGACGCCCGAAAAGAAGCCTGCCATCCCGACCACGGCATAGGCTTCGGGGTAGGGAACCCATTCGGGAAACATGGCATGAGCCGCTTGACCGAACGCCGCTCCGGCACAGCCGCCAATCACCATCAACGGGCCGAACACACCCCCGGAACCGCCCGAACCGATCGACAGCGACGTCGTTAACATCTTCACGACGGCCACCGTCGCCAAGATGCCAATCGTCAATCCGCTATCGCCGTTAAGTGCGTGTTGCAGCGTGCCGTAGCCGGTACCCAACACGCCCAGGATTTCCGCGTTGTGGCCGCTGTAGACGAACAGACTAATTCCCACCAAACCTGCCACCAGGGCGCCAAGGGCGGGGCGAAGGTGCGGCCACAGCGGTGCGGCTTCAAACAGTTTTTGAGTGGCATGGAAGAAGCGGACATAAAACGCCGCCATGAACATCAGGATGATTGCCAACAGTGTGTAAGGCAACAACTCGATGGGCGAGTCAAGAGTGTGAGCAAGATCGTTTCCGAAAATCGGCTGGAATCGCACTTCGGGCGAAATCGATCGCGTATAAACACTGTAGGCGACAATCGACGCAATCGCGCTGGGCACGATCACATCGGCTTCCATATCGGCATCGCTGTACAAGATTTCGGCGGCAAAGATCGCACCGGCAAGCGGCGCGCGAAACATCGCGCCGACCCCGGCACCCACACCCGCGGCCAACATGATGCGGCGATCGGTTGACGAAAGATGAAATCGGTCGGCGATCGTCGATCCGATGCCGGCTCCGATCTGAGCAATCGGGCCTTCGCGGCCTCCCGATCCACCGGTACCCAGCGTGACCGCTGATGCAATCGTTTTGACCCAAGGCACCCGCGCATTGACCATCCCTTTGCGATTGTGAAACGCGTCGACCGCGGCATCGGTCCCCGCTCCACTCGCTTCGGGGGCGAACCAGTGGACGAGCAGACCCGAGACCAAGCCGCCAAGAGTAATCACGACGACGACCATCCAGGGCGAAAACGCAAGGTTCGCGCTGTCAAAGAACTGGTGTTCGCCGATTGAACCCTCTGGGGGGTAGCCCGCAAATTCGCCGCGCGTGTAGCGGCGAACCGCTTGTGTGGTCCACTCAAATGCGATCGACGCCACCCCGACCGCTAGCCCGACAAGCAGTGCGAGCAGTGACCAGCGGCCTGATGCATTGAGTTTCAAGGCACGAAATGGCCGAACTGGAAATTTCACCGAAACGGAGCAGACAATGAGAGGAGACGAATGGTTCCAGCCGCGTCGGTCCTCGACACGCTGCAGAAACCCAGAAGCCCATCACTATAAAACGAGGAAGCAATTTCACGAAAGGAGCCTTCGTCTCGGAAGTCGGCTTTTTCTGTGTCGCCTGCCATCCGGGCTGTCCTAGGCCCTGCATTCTTGCGAGTTGATCAAGATTTCTCGCGAGTAAAACGTTCGGTTTCAGAACCGAGTGTTCACCGGCGATAGCTAGCGAACGATCTTATTTGCATCATGACGACGAAATCGTGCCCATTTTGCGTCACCGTATTTGTCGATATCTTCTAGTTCAGCCCCCCCCCCCCCTCTTTTTGCGATGTGCGCGCCGATGAATGATCCCACACGTGACGAGAATTCGTTCGCTGCAAAACCAGACGATGTGAATGCATCCGTTTGCGAGCTGACCTACGTCGATCCTCCCTGGTACCGCCGCGAGGATTGGGTGGCGGTGATCGTTGGATTGAGTCTGCTTGGGTTGGCGGTCCTTTCTATCGCCGTCACGGTTCCGGATGCCGAATCGACCAGCAGTAGCCTGGTTCATCCCTGGGCCGATTGGATGGGCACACCCGGTTCGTGGGAATCAAATCCGCTGGATGCGTTGACGGGAATGGTTGTGCCGTTGATCGGATCGTTACTCGCGTGCTGGATCGCCTTTACGGTCGCGGCAGCGATGACGGGACGAAAAATCGTCTCTTTTGCAATCGCGTTTCCGTTTGTGTTTGCCCTGGCGATGATCGCCTATTTGATGGAAGG
Source organism: Novipirellula caenicola (assembly GCF_039545035.1). NCBI lineage: Bacteria > Pseudomonadati > Planctomycetota > Planctomycetia > Pirellulales > Pirellulaceae > Novipirellula > Novipirellula caenicola. Next base: position 45,868 of record NZ_BAABRO010000018.1, on the reverse strand, counting down.
GCAAACGACCGTCAAACATTTGAATCTGTCGTCGGCATTGTGGGCCATTGTGATCGGTTTGGTGGTCAGCAACACGGTCGGAGTGCCCGGTTGGATGCGGCCCGCAGTTGCGACCGAACTGTATATCAAAACCGGATTGGTCGTGCTCGGCGGCGAGATTTTGTTCGATCGATTGTTGGCCCTCGGAGTCCCCGGGATTTTTGTGGCCTGGGTCGTCACGCCGATCGTGCTGTGTACGACGTTTTGGTTTGGCCAACGGGTGTTGAAAATGGAATCCAAGACGTTGAACATGGTGATCAGCGCCGACATGTCGGTGTGTGGGGTCTCTGCAGCGATCGCGGCATCGGCAAGCTGCAAAGCCAAGAAAGAGGAGTTGTCGCTGGCGATCAGCATGTCATTGCTGTTCACCGTCGTGATGATGATTGTGATGCCGTTTGCGGTCCAGTGGATCGGGCTCGACCCCATCGTCGGTGGCGCGTGGATCGGAGGCACGATCGATTCGACCGGTGCAGTGACTGCCGCCGGTAAAGCCCTTGGCGAAGATGCCGAGAAGATCGCCGTAACCGTCAAAATGATTCAAAATATCTTGATCGGCGTCGCATCACTCGGCATCTCGATCTATTGGGTCGCTTGCGTGCAACCGCAAAGCGAAGGCAAACCGGCGGGCATCGCCGAGGTGTGGCGACGATTCCCGCGATTTGTCATCGGTTTTCTGGTCGCATCGGTCGCGTTCACCCTGCTGAACGCGTATCTGAGTCATGGCGAAGAGATCATCAATGCGACCACGAAACAGGCGACCAAGGGACTACGCAATTGGTTCTTCTGTCTCGCGTTTGTCAGTATCGGGTTGGACACTCGGTTCGCCGATCTGTTGCCTCAGATCAAAGGTGGTAAGCCGATGATCCTTTACCTCTGTGGGCAATCATTGAACTTGGTGCTGACGTTGGCGATGGCCTATTTGATGTTCGGAGTGCTTTTCCGTGATACGATTGAAGCGATGTTGGCGAAGTGAGCGATCGTGAAAACAGAGTCAGAAAGAAGTATGGACGACGCGGCGAAACTACAACCGAATCCAACACGCGGGGCACTTCAATTGTTGCTTGCGATTGGGGTGTTGGTTGTCTTGTGGTGCGTTGTTTTGCCTTGGGTGGGGACGACTCGCTACGTAAAACCGATCATCGAACACAACCAGCGTTGGGGAATCGATCCAACGGCATTGTTTTATACCGATGTCGAAACGATGACGTATCGAGACCATCTGCTACGCCGGCCGCAGCGGTAGAGCAAAGGATTGGGGGTGGTCGATCATGTGCCGGATGCGCTAAATAGCGAAGCGACCCCACGCGAAGCGACGCCGCCGACGCCAAGCCAAGGTCCAGAGCAGCGGCAGGCCGGTTTTAAGGATGCTGATCGTGGCGTCATCAAGCCAAGCGTCATCGATTCTGCAGCGACGGCTTCCCGCCGTCCGAGCCGTTGCCTCGGAGGGACGGGGATGATGTTTATGTAATGATCGAGTCGGAATCGCAAGCGGATGTTGCGGTGTCGGTCGATACCGCTGCGGTCGAACCCTATTCCAAAAGGGTCGATGCATCCTATTTCGATCTTGGAAAATGAATCGCTGCCGAGAGCATTGCTGGCCGAGATTGAAGAGCACGCTCGCAAGTATTTTGTGTGAAAAATGTGCTGCCGCTTCCTTTCTTGGCACTCAGTACGGAGATGTCGCCCACCGCGGCAATCGTGTGTTTTATACTGATTAACACGATTCAATTTGTTAATGGAAACGCCATCGAGCAGCAGGTGATGGGCAAGTCATTTGACGTCCGCCCTACTGTGTTGCTGTTGGGATAGTTTTTTTCGGATTGATCCGGGGAATCGTTGGCATGTTTCTGGCGACTCCTATCGTTTCGATCTTGAAAACTGTGTTGCAGCAGAGTCAATCGGGCCGACCGATCGCCGAATGGATGGCCGGTCGAATCGATGCTGCGAACCACGCGAGATAATGGCCCGGGGCACTCACTCGCGTTCGGAACAGCGTCTATAATGATGCTCCCGCCTTGATCCGCAAATAGACTGTAATCGCTGATGCCCCCCCTACACGTTGAAGCAACCTTTCACACGTCATTGCCACAGCGAGAGGGGGTGACCACGATCGTATTGACCACGCTGAACGTGATTGGCGTTTTGGTGGGCTATATGATCACGATGCTGCTGGCACGGCAATTGGCGGACGACGACTTTGAACAGTATGTCGGGGCGATCGCGACGTTGGGGCTGCTGGCATCGCTTGGTGAGGCGGGGTTTGGAAAATACGGACTGCGTATTGTTCCGGTCTATGTGGCGGGCGACCAACCCAGTCCGCTGCGTGGTTATTTGCGGTTTGCTTATGGCGGCACGCTGCTGATGAGTTTGTTGGTGGGATTGGGGGTCGCGTTGATGCAGATCCCCGTACTCGAAACAAACCATCGCAACGTCATGTTCTTGGCAATCGTTTCCTTGCCGGTGGTTGCCGCCGCGGGGGTGACGATCGATTTGTTGATGGCGTTTCAAATGGCAACGCGAGCGACGTTGATCTCGCGAGTCTTGGTGCCGTTGACCACGTTGGCATTGGTGGGATTCACCACGATCGAAGTGGGAATCACGCCATTTCGCGCGGTGCTGTGTTTTTGTATCGGCAGCATGGTGGGGCTGATCATCGCGATGTCGCTATTGGTTGGTCGGTCGCGTCACTATGCGGAAAAGGTGATCGACCCATCGGTGAGGTCGACTTGGGCGCGTGACAGTTTTTCGTACCTCGTGTTTTACGCATTGATCGCCTGGCTTTTTCGCGCGACGTTGGTGGTGGCTTACCACGTGCCACACCAAGGTCATGAGGTCGCCATCTTGGCGCCTGCATTTGAAACCGGATGTTTGATTTTGTTGCTTGCCAAGGCGACGGACAAGTACTATCAGCCGACGATTGCGCTGGGGATCGAAACATCACAGTGGCGCCGCTTGACCGAAATGCGGCGGACGCGATTCTGGGTGATTAGCACCGGGGTGCTGATGTTCCTGGTCGTCGTGATTTTCGCAGGTGACGAAATTCTGATGTTGTACGGCGAGCGTTTTTCCGACAGTTACGTCCCGCTTTGTATCGTCGCATTTGGCTCGAGCGTGTGGACGCTCTTTTCACTCTCGCCGACCTTTTTGCTTTTTGCAGGCGAACGACGAACGCTATTGTCGCTGTTGTGTATCCACGCGGTGGGCTTGGTGGTCTTGCTGGTTTTGTTTTTCCAAGCCTTTGGAGCCGCCGGGGCCGCAGCCGCCTATGCGATTTCGATCAGCTCGTTTGCGATTTCAAACTTGTTGTTCGCGAACCGACATTTTCGCAAACTGCGAGCCCAGAGCATGAGCCGGAAGCGAAAAACACGCAGTCCAGTGGCAAGTCAAAACGATTCGCAAGCGGATCGAGTGCCCGAGTCCAAGTCGCCTCGCTGAATGGCAAGACGCTTTGCGGATCTGCGATGACGGTGGGCCTGCGATGTCGCGATCTTTTCAAGGATTGAGCGGGCTCGCCGACGAGTTGGTGGTCTCCGGCGTGTCCGTCAAACCTTCACCGACTATCGTCGTGGCGTGTAAGGAGGTGGGGTGTAGGGGGGATAATCCGCAGGCGATTGCCCGGGATAAGGACTGGTGCTGGGCGTCGTTCCGTAATTCGGGGCGGGACCGGTGCTTGGATAAGGTCCCGCATCGTATTGGCGGTTGTCGTAAGCGGGGTAATCGCGTGGGGCTTCTGCTTGGTTGTAACGAGGGCCGGTGGTGGGCGTGTAATCTTGGTATTGCGATTGGTACGAATCGGTGGGGCCGGGATAGGATCCGGAATCGTAGTTGGGGGAATACGGTTGGCCGGCGGACGATGGAGCATCGGGGTAATCGGAACGCTGTGAATCGCGGCGGTCAAGGATTTCACGTCCTTTGTCGATTGCCCGGCGTGCGTCTTCGCGAATTTCTGCGCGATTGATATCGATTCGCGTGTATTCGCCGTCACGTTGGATTTGAAACCAGCCCGCGGCTGATGCACCTGCGACTAACATGGCGAGGATGATGATATTTCGCATGTTCGATTCCGTTCGGAAGTGAGATTCAGTTCGTGCCGCTGTTGTCTCAACTTATCGCGCTGAGAGCGAGAGCAGTTTTCGGGAATCACCATGCCAAAGTTTTGCGTGCTAGCAAAGAAGCTCGCGTTTTACATCAGGATATCGATGTAGCCGGCTGCCAATTGCTGCTGTAATTCGACCGCTTGATTGACCAATTCGACGGCCGTATTGCCAGGAGTGTTCGGGGCCGGAGGACGACCCGAGGGAAGTGTTTCGGCGACACGATCTTCGCTCCGCTGAGTCAAGCGGCTCTTGGACGGATCTTGCACTTCCGAAACGTGTGGCGGCGCCGTTTCTAAGATGGCGAGTGGACGGTGAGATAGCCCGAATGAATCGACCATGGCAGCGTACGAAATGAGTGAAGATCATCGTCGATCACTCAAGGACCGATGATGGACAGAAAGTTGTGACAAACAACATCCGATTTTTCCCCCGCTGCTGGTCACAACGCTTGCGAAACCGAAGTCTCGAGCGTTGTGATTCCTAAACCCGTATTCAAACTCTAGCTTGCGTTTTTGCCCGAGGCGGTCGAGAAAATCAAAAAAAGTTTCGATTTGCCGCCCGCAACATCGCGATCACTTTTCCTTCGCTGGCGCAGGCAGTTCCAGATAAATGACCTTCGGTTTCCCCAGCGGGACACGAAACGTTTTGATCGACGGCGTCCGCGGCTGGCCGACACGCGAGGCAGCGGAAGCCCGGTAATCCACTTGCAGAATCACCGTATCGAGTGACGTCCGATCGCGAAGGACGCGTTTTAGATCTTCGACGTTGCGGACTGGCTGCCCATCAATCGCGACGATCCGGCCCCCCGGCCGCACCCCCGCTGCCGCGGCTCCGCTGTCAGGATAAACCGTATTGATGACAGCCTGCTCGGCATTCACATTCAATCCGAGTCGAGGACGCTCTGCTTGGGGCGCGTTGGATTGGCGTGACGGCGCTGCCGCTGGTTTTACGCTGGGCAAACTTGGTTGAGCCGGCTTGCCCCGAGTCGCTCGCGGCGGAGGCAATGTCCCCTCCATTTGCGTGGGTCGTTTAACCGGCTCGGCTGGTTTAGCTGAGTCGGCTCGTTTGACGGGCGCTTCGGCTTTGACGGGCACTTCGGCTTTGATGGGCTCGACAGGCCTGACCGCAGCACGACTGGCTGGATCGTCGCCCCATACTGGTTGCGGGCTCGCGGTAGGCAAAACACCGGCAACCACAATGGCGATGACAAGCCTCTTCGCAATACGTTTGAATTGAAACATTCCAGCAAACTCTCCCTTTCTGGCCAACGACGCTGGCGGTAACGGCGAAACGCCCATTGGCAATGCGATTTCCTATGGTCCCCCCATTAGTCTAGCGGATTGCCGCGGCCGCCCCGCGCGTGATCACGGCAAAAACCAGCGAAAATGTGAGCGAATTGGCAATCCTTGGCTGCGGTCACTCGCGCAGCAGGCAGTCATCGACAAAATGAGCGCCAAACCTTTTTTGTCGTCTGCCCCCGCTTTCGTTCACATCGTCTATAATTCGGACTTCAATAGGAACATCCTCCCCATAACTCTATAGAGAAAAGTCTATGTTACGCTCCACTTTTGCAGGTGTCACTTTGATGCTTCTGTGTTGGTTGACGACGTCCACGGCGGTCGCCAAAGAGCAAGGCGGCGCGCTGGATGTTGGTGACAAGGCGCCTGAGTTTTCGGTCCAAGACGACCAAGGCAAACTCTGGAATTCGGCTGACCATTTCGGCAAGAAGGTCGTCGTGCTTTATTTCTACCCAGCGGATATGACCGGTGGCTGCACCGCGCAAGCTTGTGGTTATCGTGACACGTTGGCTGACTTGGCGTCGCAACAGGTCGAGGTTGTCGGGGTCAGCGGCGACTCGGTCGAGAACCATCAATGGTTCAAAAAGGCACACGAGTTGAACTTTCCCTTGTTGGCCGACGTGGATGGCAAGGTTGCTGAAAAATTTGGAGTGCCAATCACTCGCGGTTCCAAGTCGGTCAAGGCGATCATCGACGGTAGCGAACGGGTTTTAAAACGCGACGTGACGGCCAAGCGATGGACGTTTGTGATCGATCGCGATGGAAAGATCGCTTACCGGGATGACAAAGTCCAAGCCAAACAGGATCCCGCCAAAATTCTTGACGTCGTCAAAAATCTGGAGTGATCCCCTCGCACCGCGTTTGGATCGCTAGCTGCCCGCCCTGGGAACGCTAGCCGCCGCTCGGGCGCGCTAGCCGATTTGATAACTCCCTCCGTTTGATGCCTACCCGTTTTCTGCCCCCTTTCCCACCTGAGACTGTGCAATGAATGATCGACGTCTATTTCTAAAGTCCACCGCTGCGGCCGCGGCGTTCACGGCAACCGCGACCAAGACACTGACGGCAAGCGACGCGACGCCCAGTGAGACCGTTTCGCTGGGCATCATGGGGGTCAACGGCCGCGGCCGTGCGATCACCTCTGGCATGATGGCTCTTCCCAACACTCGCATCGACTACATTTGTGATGTCGATTCGCGTGCTGCCGATCGCACCGCGGAACTGGTGGCATCCAAGCAGGGGCAACGCCCCAAAATCGTCACTGATTTCCGCCATGTGCTGGATGATAAAAACGTCGATGCGTTGGTGGTGGCGGCTCCGAACCACTGGCACGCTCCGGCGACCATTCTCGGGTGTGACGCGGGGAAACACGTCTACGTGGAAAAACCTTGCAGCGGCACCGCGGCCGAAGGCGAATGGGCGCTGGCCGCGGCCCGACGCAACAATCGTGTAGTGCAAATGGGGACCCAGCGTCGTAGTTGGCCGGCACTGATCGAAGCGGTCAAGAAGATCCATGCCGGCGAAATCGGTCAAACCCTATACGCTCGCACTTGGTACAACAATCGGCGAGGTTCGATTGGCAAGGGCAAACCAGCGCCAACGCCCGATTGGCTCGATTGGGATTTGTGGCAAGGGCCTGCGCCACGCCGTGAATTCAAAGACAACCTGGTCCATTACAATTGGCACTGGCATTGGCACTGGGGGAACGGCGAAATGGGCAATAACGGCGTGCACGGCTTGGACGTCGCTCGCTGGGCTCTAGGGCTGACCTTTCCAACGCGAGTCACCGCGGGTGGCGGAAAATATCGTCACGATGACGACCAAGAAACGCCCGACACGATGATGGCCACGTTTGATTTCCCCGAAGGCAAAACGATCACGTGGGAAGGGCTCAGTTGGTCGCCGCTCGGACCGCATGATACCGGGTTTGGCATCAGCATTCATGGCACCGAAGGATCGGTGGTGATGCGGGGCGCCGGCTATACGGTTTACGACATGAAGGGCCGAGAGGTTTCAACCAATTCGGGACCCGCTGGTGACCCCGATCACTTTACTGATTTTTTGACCGCCGTTCGCTCACCACGGCGAACAAACGCGGACATTGAGGAAGCGCATCGCAGCACGCTGTTGTGTCATTTGGGCAACATTGCCTTCCGCACCGGATCCGTCCTGCAAACCAACCCAACCAACGGTCACATCGAAAACAACGCCGAAGCCAACAAGCTTTGGAGCCGTGAATACGCCAAAGGCTGGGAGCCTCGCCAAGCGTAAGTTTGGACGCCGACGAGGTGAGGTGTAACACCCTTCGTAGCGGAACTCGTCAAGAGTTTCGTTGATTTAGTCGTACGACGGACTTCCTAGTCCGTCGAATCCGCCATTGACGGACTTGTAAGTTCATCAAGCACCCCTCGCCGCAGGAAACTTCACGAAATCAATAAGCCGTCAAGAGTTTCGTTGATTTAGTCGTACGATGGACTTCCTATTCCGTCGAATCCACCATTGACGGACTAGGAAGTCCATCATACACCCCTTCCCTCTCCTAAATTGCCCCACCTCGAGACCGATCCATGAGAATCTCTCTGTGCATGATTGCAATACTTTTTTCCGCCTTGACCACCCTCGCCGAAGACACCTTGTCGATCGGTATCATCGGGCTGGACACTTCCCACGCGATTGCGTTTACGAAGGAGTTTAATCAAGCGCCGTCGCAGCCAGAGTTGGCGAATTGCCGCGTCGTGGCGGCCTATCCCTACGGCAGTCGCGATATCGAATCGAGTACGAGTCGCATCCCCAAATACACCGAAGCCATCAAGGCGATGGATGTCGAAATCGTGGATTCGATCGACGTGTTGCTCAAGAAAGTGGATTGTGTCCTGCTGGAAACCAACGATGGCAAACCGCATTTAGAACAAGCCCTCGCGGTGTTCAAGGCGGGCAAACCGGTCTTTATTGATAAACCGGTCGGATCCAATCTTAGCGAAGTGGTGGCAATCTATCGTGCGGCGAAAAAGTACGACGTTCCGATGTTTTCGAGTTCGTCACTGCGTTACATCAGCGGCATCGACGCGATCCAGTCGTCTGACTTCGGAGACGTTCTTGGATGTCAAACCTACAGCCCTTGTTCACTCGAACCGTCGCATACCGATCTGTATTGGTACGGTATCCACGGCGTCGAGGCTCTCTACGCGTGCATGGGCCCCGGCTGCGAAAAAGTGCGTCACGAATCAACACCCCAAGCGGAACTGGCCATCGGACAATGGCAGGACCAGCGGCTCGCAACGTTTCGCGGAATCAAGTCGGGCAAAAGCGGATATGGCGGAATCGCATTTGGCGAAAAAAAGGTGCTGCCCTTAGGCGATTACGCGGGCTACAAACCGCTGCTGGTGCAAATCGCCAAATTCTTTCGGACTCACGAGTCGCCAGTCGATCCTGCTGAAACGATCGAGCTTTATGCATTCATGCAAGCCGCGATGGAAAGCAAGAACCAAGGCGGTCAATACGTCAGCATCGCCGACGTGATGGCAAAGGCGGAACAAGAAGCCGACGCATTGCTCGCGGAATAACGGCATCGCCGATCGCCATGCAAAGAAGCGTCACCCGCTGCAAGCCGGATCGCGGCGGAGCGAAGATCCGGCGTGACGGCGGTTATGAACTCGGATATCGCCTTCAATCGCTGGATCGGTGTCGCTTCAGCGCGACTTGGTCCGGCGACGTTAGGACTTGATCCGGCCTACGTACCGACTTGATCCAGGCCAGGCATTGTCTGAGAACGGATCAGAGGCGGAAGCTTGGTAGCGGAATTCGTGAGCGGCTTGTTGATTTAGTGAGCCGTGACGCGTCAGCGGCCGGGTCCCACGCAGTACCCGGTGCCTCACGGCCCACGGCTCACCGTTGCGATTTGCATTTGAATTAAATCAGCAGCCCGTGAAGAATTTCGATTCGCCAATGGGGTATGCCATGCTGCCGAAAGTCTTGACGGATTGTTGATTTAATGAAGTTTCCTGCGGCAAGGGGCGTATGATGGACTTCCTCGTCCGGCAATGGCGCATTCGACGGACTAGGAAGTCCATCGTACGACTAAAACAACGAAACTCTTGACGAGTTCCGCTACGGTTTTCGGGCAGAGCCTAGCCCAGACGATCCGTGGCGACGTGATACTGAGGGTCTTCGGACAAGTTGACTTCGACAAAGTCGCCGGCGCGGTCCAGCAGACTACGGCACTCGGCGCTGAGATGGGTCAAGTGCAATCGTTTGCCCAGCGATTCATACTTCTCCGCCAGCGTGTTGATCGCCTCGAGTCCCGATTGGTCATACACGCGTGTGTAGTAGAAATCGATAACCACATCGTCGGGATCGTTCGCAGGGTCGAATAGATCCTTAAACGAGGACACCGAAGCAAAGAATAGTGGGCCGTGCAGCTGGTAGATCTTGCCGCCAGCCTCGTTGATCGAAATGTCGGCACCAAGGTTGGCAGCATGTTTCCAAGCAAACACGACTGCGGAAACGATCACGCCCAAGATAACCGCGGTTGCCAGATCGTGCATCACGACGGTGTAACCGGCAACCAACACCATCACAGCAACGTCGCTGGTTGGCATCCGATGAAACATTTTCAGTGAAGCCCATTCGAACGTTCCAATCACGACCATGAACATCACCCCGACCAATGCGGCCATCGGAATCTGTTCAATCCAAGGAGATAGAAACAAGATGAACATCAGCAGACAAACCGCTGCGGTGATTCCCGACAATCGGCCTCGACCACCCGAATTGACGTTGATCAACGATTGGCCAATCATCGCACAACCGCCCATCCCGCCAAACAATCCGCAGACCACGTTGGCGGCGCCTTGACCGATGCATTCGCGGTTGCCACGTCCACGCGTCTCGGTAATCTCGTCGATCAACGTCAGCGTCATCAAGGATTCGATCAGCCCCACGCCAGCGAGCGTGATCGCGAACGGAAAGATGATCCAAAGTGTCTCGAAATTCATCGGAGGCAATTTGTAGTCAAGAAAGAACAAGCGAGGCAGCCCGCCACTGATTGACGCAGTCGCTTCGCCTTCACCGTCTGCCAGGGCCGCTTCGGCGTTGGCAGCGGCAGTGACCGCGTTCACAGAATCGACGCGATTTTTTCCATCCGACGTGATGCCCACGGTTGAAACGTCAAGCGGTTTGGTTTCGTCGTTGGCGATCTCTTCGGCCTTCGCTCGGCTGGCCGCGATCGCTTTGGCTTTCGCTTGCGTGTTCAGCATGTCACCAACGGTCGCCACGACGTTTTCGCCGGAACCCGAGTCCGACGTCATTGTGTGGTTGATCCCTACCGACAACAACGTGACGGTTAAAATTGCCGCCAGCGATGACGGCACTGCCTTGGTCAACTTGGGCAACAGCCAAATGATGCCCATCGTGATCGCCACCAAAACCAGCATCACGACCAACGGCATACCGCTTAACAGGGTCAAGTGCCCGCTGGCTCGATCCAAGGTTTGAAAACTGCCGAATTGGGCCATGAAAATGACGATTGCCAATCCGTTGACGAACCCCAGCATGACCGGATGCGGAACCAAGCGAATCAATTTACCTAGCCGAGCGGTTCCGATCGCGATTTGGATTAGCCCGCACAACACCACCGTCGGAAACAAATATTCAATCCCTTGGGTTGCCACCAACCCGACGACGACCACTGCCATCGCGCCCGTCGCACCCGAAATCATTCCGGGACGTCCGCCGAAGGCTGCGGTGATCAAGCCGATGAAGAATGCCGAGTAGAGTCCGATGATCGGAGAGACACCCGCGACAAATGCAAACGCAATCGCCTCGGGAACAAGGGCAAGAGCAACAGTCAAACCCGAAAGCAAGTCATCCTTGGCCGTCGCGGTTCGTGAGCGGAAAAAGTTTAGCATGTCAGGTGTAGGTCAGGAATCGAGCGAAAGCGATTCGAATTATGGGGAAGGACGTAGAGAACCGTCGCAGCTGAGATCCATGATTTCATAAAAAACCGGTCAGGCGACGGAGAAACCAGTGGCTTTGTAGTCGCGGACTATAATGCCCACCCATTTTCCGTCAACATCGCTTGCTCATTCGACCCCAGCGATCCCAAAACCAGTGAAGACCACCGATCGGTTGCAGCGGGAGGATCGTCCCCGTTACCTTGGCGACGGGGGCGACATCGGGTCCAAACAGGTTGCCTATTGCGAGCTACCGCAAAATCAAAGATCGCCGGAAGAAAAGTTCGGACGATGCGACCCGAACCAGACTGATCAGGAGGCGTGTCGATAGGCCGACACGTTACGTAAGGGGCTCATTTATCTAGGACGCAGAAGCACCCACGACGTGAAACATTCGCTCAAGCCGCGTCACCGCAAAGACCTCTTGAACCGTTTCTCCGACCTCGGTCAGGATCAACTTGACACCTAGTTTGCGTGCCTTGCGGTTGATCTCGATCAACTCGTTGACGCCCACGCTGCTGAGCCGGTCAACACCCCCTAAGTCTAGCTTCAGCGTTTGTACCGATTGCGAGGATCGATCCTCGGATTCGGTTTGGCATCGCATCCAACGGACGAGCTCTTGCGAGAACTTTCTCGCGGTTTTCAGCGAATTAAGTTGCTGAGTTGAACAGCTGATGGTCTGTTCGAGACCTTTATCTACCGATCGATCAAGATGTTTTTGGATGGGGTGATTAACGGGGCCGCTTCCTAGATTGCTCATACTTCTCTGTGTTTTTTGTTCGCAGAGTGGTTTACCGATTCTCGGTAAGTTCGAGTAAGCATACCCGATAACTCCATCACGTTCAACCAACGGCGAGTCGTCGCCGTGTTTCGACCGATCCGCATCCCACCGTTTTGTTGGCTCCGGTGTAACGTGGTGAGGACTATTGCGGTTTCTGCGGAGCGTCGATTTCGTACAACACGATCACGAACAAGTCGCTTGCTGCGAAGCTGCTCAGCGGGCCACCGGATGTGTTGGGCGAGCCGGCGATGTTGCCGGTGATCGAGATGATGCGGGCGCCGCTTTTACGCATCCAGCGGTTGATTTGATATTCCATGTCCGCCATTTCCGTATCAACGCTTTTAAATAACTTGACTTGATGCATCGGACGTCCTCATGGTCTTGGGGGGAGCTAAAGTTGTGGAAACATTGTCGCCATAAACCAACGCCAGCGGAAGACGTCAAGCATGATTCACACGCGGTCGCTGCGTGTGGACGCAGAGTAGCAGCCGGGCGAGGGGTAGCGATTGGGGCCTGCGGAGCATGCTACGTCATCGCGATTCGGCTTGTGGGTTTTCGTCCACCACAGCGGTGCTGAGTGGGCGGAACGCTTTGGGAGGCGGTTCGTCTTCGGGCTGCCAGATTCGCAGCGTCACTTCGTCGATCATCACTTCGCCGTCGCCCATCAATTCGAACATCACGCTGACTTCGGTTTCTTCGGTCGTTTGACGGTACAAGCGGACAGGGGTCCATGTCGATCGACCGCGCACCAACACGCCCATCTCTTGTCCGCCGATGGAATCGTACACCAGCACGCCTTGGTGCGGTTGCCCAAAACCAATCGTTCGCACCAGGGCATCCATCCGCACCGCGGTATGGGCGGGGGCGCGGACGGCGGGGCTGCGAATTTGGATGACGGTTCCCTCGTACCCGCCAGGCAGCGGTTCATCCGCGGTCGTAGTCGCGCGAGCCAGCAGGGCACCGGGACCTGCGTACGATCCGCGACTGGCAAACATGACCTCGCTTTGGGCGCGGCCCTCGAGTCGCTTGCCAAATTTCCAACGTTCTTCGCTCAGCGATTCTGCGGTATCCAGAGCGCCGGCGGTCAAAAAGTTTCGACTCCAACCACGGTCCTTGGTCAACGGAAACCACATCGTTTGGACTTCGGCGGCGCCGCAGTCGATCGGCGGACAACTGGTGGGACGCGGCCAATCGGGCATCAACGTTTCGGTTAACTGCCATTCGCTACGTAGTGCCCATGCATCAGCACGACGCGCCATTCGTAGCGTCGCATCCGTATCGCCGGCGCGGTATAGCGGTTCGGCATCGGCAAGCGTCCGACCGGCGACGCCGATCAGATCCATCGGTGCACTGCGACTGCCGATTCGCGACGCCAACACGGTTTGCCACTGGTTGCGTGTTTGACGAACCAAGTCACCGGCAAGCTGCCATCGGTCCAGTGCCGCTTGGCGTGCGAACCGCGCGGCGGACTGGCTCAATTCACCTCCAACGCTTGGGTTGCTGCTGATCACAATGATCTCGGCTGCATCGGGTGACACAATCGACAATCGTGCTCCGGTGGCGGTCACGTCCGCAGCCAAACGCTGAGCCGTGAAATTCGTCAATCGCCAAATTGTCTTTTTCGAATCGGTAGGCGACAACGTTAACTCGAGTGTTTGTCCGTCGCCGGCCAAGACCTCCGATCCGCGTGTTGCTTTGGACGTCAACAGGACGACGTCAACGTCGTCTTTTGAGAGCCGTGTGCAGTAATAGGGAGCTCCCGTCACTCGCAGCGGCGTCACCGGGGTTGCCCCGGCAATCCAAGGTTCGATCATCGCGATGACGCGATTCACGTAACTCAGGGCCATCGATCGATGGGTATCCAATTCGGTACCCGACGCCAATGAATGAGTCGAGCGGAACAGGATGGCTTGCGGTGCAATTTCGAGACTTCGCATCGTCTGCAACCACATCGAATGCCAACGGAAACCGGTCGGTTGCGGTGCACCAATCGAATCCGCGATCGCTTGCGTTTGTTGTAGTGTTCGTTCCGGTGGCATGCTCATCACGCCTGCGGCCATCTGAACGCGGTCACCGACGCGGCGAGAAAAACGAGTCAATTCCGCAACCTCTTCCTCGGCGGTCAGTCCTCGCGCACGAATCGGCATGTCGTGCACCATTGCGTCCATGACGGTCATGTAGCGGCGGAAACTTTCCGACGGTGCACCAATGATCGGACGTTGCCACGGACTCGGAAATCCGCGAAGTCGACGGGCGGTTAGATCCGCCGCATCGACGCGGGTTGAATCGAGTGCTTCGTTGTGCCCGACGTACCAAGCGGCTACCGGGTGAAGCAGTGCTTGCAGCGACGGATCCGGCGCCGAGGGGGCCGGTGCATAAATCGCCATGCGCGTTTGGATCGCCTCGTTTAACAGCAACGCATCCGGCGGCGAAGAGAGCTGTACGGCATCAAAGCCGAGCGATCGGACCCATGCCAACGGTTCGCCATTGTGTTGCAGGATCCGAGTGACCTTGCCGTTCGGAAACGCATTGCCGCGATTGATCTGTCCGGTGGTCGACGAACCCTGAGGGTCGATGCGGCTGGCGTGGGTACGATCGCTTCGATTGCTGCCGGCGGGATCGCGGTCGTGTTCGGATGAGTCGGATTGCGGTACGGTCGCGCGGGATACATCGCTGACGCTAACGATCCCGTCGACGCGTAATTCATCGAGCCGCAGCGCGGTGACGCCGGCTCCGCTGTATGCGTTCACCACCACGGCGTCGACATAGGGATCCTTTAGATTGACATCGGATCCATGTTCGCCGCGCAGTGCCATGGTCTTCAGTCGCAGCGGACGCTCGATCATGCCGATCCCGATCGTCGCAAATTGACCCGAATCGTTATAACTTGCCCCGTACACGATGACCGACGCCGGTCGCCGAGATGGTTCGGGGCGTAAATAGGGAAAACGAACGCGAAAACCAATGCGGGCTCCCGGCCGAGCACTCATCACAGCGACGTTCGCCGTCAAGCCATCGATTGGTACGATCGGTTCGATGGGATAGGCCAACACCGCTTCGGTGCCGTGCGTCGCATTCAGGGTCACCACTTCACATGCGCGGCCATCGATACCCCCGTCCGGCAGATGTTGATGCGTCAGGATTCGGGCGTCACAGTCGGAGGTGTCCAAGTGCCAACGCGGCGGATACGCATCGAGCGAATCGTACAATTGGGCATGGCCGCGCGGTACGCTTAACGCCAATCCCGCAACCGCAAAAACCAACCCGCCGAGCACAATGCGCAGGGTTTGCCAAGACGGTTTGACCGACGACGATTTGGATTCGGATGGCCTTGGCAAAGACATTGATCGTTGACCACAGAGCTCGGATGCGAAACAATCAGCCGCAGTTGCTCGTTCGTCTTCTGCCACGGTGAACTTCACCTGTGCGACAACCCGCTACCAGCAACTCACAGCCGAGATGTACGGCAAATGCGACAGCGTGTTGAAAAAAAAACACATCCCGTCGAAAGCCGTCTCTACAAACGTAAAACGTTCCCATACCAAGATTTAGGGCTTCAAGCCAAGAGGAAGTCGGTTGAAAAAATGCAACGTTGCATTTTGACATCATCGCCGGCCCAATCATCCTAAGTCATTGACTGGAAGCGTCTTACGATCGAATCAGAACTCTCGGCCAGGGAATCGGCACTTCGCATGCGATGGATAGCAAAGCATTACAAGACACCACTTGCTGATTTCACTCTACGGAGCACAACCGAATGCCTAAGACCATTGGATCGACCAACAAGCTGAACGAAGACACTCCCGTAGAACTGCAAGAGATGATCAACGCGATCAATTCACTTCCTGCACGCTATCGTGACGCAGTCGCTCCGGCCTTGGACCGCGTGGTCGAGTGCAGCACCCGTCGTCGACGCATCTTGAACCTGGTTCAAGAAGCGTTGTCACAGCTTCGCTTGGACATGAAGTATTTGATCTTCGATCTTGAAGCGACTCGCCGCGAACGCGATTCGTACCGCGAGCAGCTCGAAGAACGCGGCCAAGGTTAATCCCTGCCCAGCAGGCGTGTCCGCCAATCGCTTGATTAATCCCTTCCCAGCACCTTTGTTGGGAAGGGCTCAGGCGGCCGCGGGCCAGTCGGAGTGATCTTCTCGAAGATTGAACCCAATCGGTTTTTCACCGCGTGGATCGGCTCACTTGTCTGAGTCACCGTTGATTCGGCTGGCAAGTTTCGTGCGTCGACCAGCTTGTCGTCCTTTCGAGACAGACGCCACGAACCATCAAACAAGTTCTCGCCTTTGCCCGCGATCCCGTGGTGCACCCATGCACGCGGTTGACCATCGCCGCCATGAATCTGCGGCGCGATGCTGCGTCCATCAATCGACAGTGAAGCGGGGATCGCGGTCTCGGTTAACTCGCAATAGGTCGGAAAGAGGTCGACGACATCCACCAAGTCGTCACAGACGGCTCCGCGAGGCACCGATTTGGGCCCCCACACGATCAGCGGTACATGGGTTCCAGCATCGTTCAGCTGAAACTTGCCACCGTTGACATTCCCCGCGATGGTATGCCGAGTGTGTTTGAGCTCATGGAGCTGCCCGGATTTTGGATTTTTGAAATCCACGTCGTGCGTGCCATTGTCGCCCATGAAGACGACATAGGTGTTGTCTCGAATCCCAAGTGTTTCCACCGCATCGAGCAGACGTCCCACCAATTTGTCCATGTAATGGATCATGTTTCCAAGCTGGGCTTTGCGTCCAAGTGCTCGATCGTCCGGCGTTTCGATGATTGGGTCATGCGGCAGCAGTTCGTTGTGCAGAATGAAGAATGGTTTGCCCGCAGCTTTGGCCTCGGTCATCTGTTCGATCACGTAGTCGGCTAGCACATCGGGACCAAAACGATCGGCGATGTCTTCGCGAACTTGGCCGTCTTCGTTCAGCGTGGGGGTCCAGTGGCGAAGTGTCTTGTTTCCATCTCGCCAAATTTGCCAAATACACCACGAATCAAAGCCCGCATCCCGGATATGATCCGGCCACATCTGCAGCGTCGCCAATTGCCATTTTCCGGTGACGCTCGTCGTATAGCCGCCGGATCGCAGCAGCTGGGCAAACGTTGGCATCTTTTGAAAATCCACTTTTTGCCGCGTCCCCTGATGGACCGGCAGCACGCCGACATGTCCATGCCGGGTCGTATAGAGTCCGGTGTGCAAACTGACGCGGGACGGGGTGCACACGGGGCTGGCGTAGGCGCGGCTGAATCGTATCCCGGCGGCAGCCATCTGGTTCAACCGAGGCGTCTCAAAATCCAGCCCGCCATAGCAGTTCAATGCTTCATAGCCGATATCGTCGGCATAGATCATCAAAATATTGGGCTTCTCGGCGGCTGACACGTGGAACGCCAACGCGCCGTGGCCGCAAAACAAGACAACTATCCAAATTGCAATCCGGTACATTCAGTAACCTTTTCAGTCATGGCGTAAGTATCGTTCGCAGCGTTCTTGCCAAAATCTCGTCCTCGTAACGAGAGGATGAAATGACGTCGAACATCGCGGAAAGGAGTCATTCGTTGCAATCAAGTCCGTGGCAACTCATTTGCGTTTCGTCTTGAAGTATCGAGCGTACTCCCAGCGATCCTGCCATTGGTCAAAGAAGGGTTTGTAGTCCTCGACTTCGGTCCACCACCGAGGCTCGGGATGATCCGGGTCTACCCGGCCTTCGGGGTAGTCTTTTCCGGCCACGCTGGCTTTGACCGATTCGTTCCACTCGACGAGTGACTTCTGCATTCGCTTTGCCACCTGCGGATGCTCGGCCGTCACATCGGTGGTTTCGGTAGGATCGTTGTTCAAGTCGTAAAGCACGAACTTGGATCGATCCAGGTTTTCTGCGAGCAATTTGAAGTCGTTGTCGATCAGCGCCGCCTTATTCGAAAAACGAAAGGGAATTGGTTTTTCACGTGATTCGATCTCTTCGTGAAACAGCGGCTTCAAGCTGACGCCATCCAGCGGATTCGGCGCGACCGATGGGGCGAGCGACAACAGGTCGACCAGGGTCGGAAAGATATCCATCGTACAGGCGGGATAGTTCGTGACGCGTGGTTGGATCGTCGCAGGCCACTCGACGATCGCGGGAACACGCAGCCCACCTTCATACAAACTTCCCTTGTTGCCGCGCAGCCCACCGACGGTATCGGGTGTGATCTTGGGCAACCCACCATTGTCGCTGCAGTACCAAACCAACGTGTTCTCTGCGATCCCGAGTCGCCGCAGCGAGTCTCGCAAGGTGCCGATGCTGCGGTCCATCGCCACCAATTCGCCGTAGTGGTGCCGCGAATCTTTGTCGAGCGACGCGAACGGTTTCAAGTCCTCGTCGTCGGCCAACCAAGGCGAATGGGGTGACCCGAACCAGACGACGGTAAAGAACGGTTGGTTCGCTTTGGATTGTCGTGAAATAAAGTCAATCGCTTCGGTCATTGCCACGTCCGACGAATCGCCCGTGAATTGTTCGAACTTGCCACGCCGGCTCATCAGCGGATCGCGGTCAAAGAAATTGGTGACCGAAACCCATTGGTCAAAACCAAAATGTCCAGGATGATGGTTGTCGGTATGCAGCACGGGGACTCCGGCGCCACGTAGTCCATTGAGGTGCCATTTTCCAAAGTGGCCCGTGACATAGCCGGCATCCTTCAGCACGCTGGCGATTGTGGTTTCTTGACGTCGAAGTGCGTAGCCATGCGACTGGACCCCGGTGCGGTCGTTTGAGCGTCCGGTCAACACACTGGCTCGCGTCGGCGAACAGACCGGAGCACCGGCATAGAACCGGTCCATTCGCAATCCATTCTCGGACATCGCATCAAGATAGGGAGTTTTAAGAACTGGGTGATTGTAGTAACCCGTCTGCCCCCACCCCTGATCGTCCGTCATCACCAACACAATATTGGGCCGCCCGTTCGCCGCAGCCGCCGCATTGCTCGAAACATCCTCGTCGCCCGCTGCGTTAGCGATCACACCGAGGATGAACGTAGCAGCGGTAGCGACTAAAACCATGCGAG
Source organism: Novipirellula caenicola (assembly GCF_039545035.1). Classification (NCBI taxonomy): domain Bacteria; kingdom Pseudomonadati; phylum Planctomycetota; class Planctomycetia; order Pirellulales; family Pirellulaceae; genus Novipirellula; species Novipirellula caenicola. Next base: position 26,659 of record NZ_BAABRO010000018.1, on the reverse strand, counting down.
ACCGAGATCGAATGAGCAGCGTGTTGATCGATGGCATAGGGAGACTCATGTTGGGGAAAAAGGAATTTTAACAGCGTAGCATGAACGCATCGCACGTGCTGACAAAGCCCACCCAAAGTGATCCCAAAAACGTCAAAACTTGCTGGTCGATTTTGCGGGCGGGTTCGGGTAGGATTGGACGTTTGCTTATCGCTCAGGACGCTCTTTCGAATCGGAATATGATAGATCCAAACGCCCCTGCCTCATCACAATCGTCGCCACAAAAATCGCCGACGACGTGGGAAAAGTATCGGCCTCATGTGATCTCGGCAGTGCTGTTGATCGTGCTCGGTGGGATCGCCGTGGCGATGATGAGCAGCGGCGGCGAGCGGCGAAGAGCCGCAGAACCGATGGAAATTCACAATCGCTGAAGCCGACTGACTCGCGAAGCCACTGCACTGACCGGCTTATCACACCAGTGGAACTAGCACATCAATCGAACTAGCGCACCAGCGGAACTTATCGCACCAGCCGGATTCCCAGCGGCAGGGTGTCACCAAAGATCGCCGCTTCCTCTTCGCTTTCCAGTCGTCCGACCGACTTGAGTAGTTCCAGGTAATGAGGCGGCGCCGATCTTGCCGTCAAGTACTGCACGACCTCGTCTCGCACCTCAGCGGGAAGATCCCGATAGCGGTCGCCGGTCATGCGGGCAATTTGAACCAACGCGAGCATCCAGACCGATTCGTGATTCGCAGCGTCGGTGCTGCGATCCAGACGAATCAGTGACTCGATCCAGTCGGCGATTTCGCTGGCGCCGATACAGCCATTGAGCGGTCCGTACAGCGGTTGACGACTGCCCAGCCGGCCGATGGCCCAGAGCAACGCATGACGGATTTTTTCGTTCTTCTTTTGGGCAACCGCTTCGATCGCAATTCGTCCTAAGGTGACTTTGTCGCTGACCGGCAAACGCTCTAGCGATCCGATCAATCGCCACGCTTCGGCGGCCTCGTGGGGCTCAACTTTGCGAGTGCGGTTCTTGAGAGCGCTGATCCACGGCGCTGCCAACTGAGCTTGTTGGCCTGCGGTCAAACCGCCCGAGATCCGTCGCCACAAAATCATCGATTCGGTACGCGATGCCGCCGCTGGGAACACCAACTTGTTGTGCACACATCGCCACACCTGAGAAACTCGCCAATCATCGACGGCGACTCCATAGCCCGGTCGCAAACAGAAGCCGACGAGGTTCAACCAGCGTGACTCGTGCTGTGGCGATTTGCGGCGTCCTGATTGATGGTCCAGCAGAAATTGCCACTGATCTCGCAGCAATGACGGAGGCCACTCGTTGCGGTGCGATTCGGTGACCTCTTGCAACCGTTTGACCAACTGATTGGGCTTTAGCTTGGCTGCCGATTCGCCAAACACGCTTTCGATCGCTTCGGCGCACCGCGTCACGGTGTCCGAATCGACAATCCCGCGTGTTTCGCCGATTCCTGTGTGCGCATCACGATCGGTTTCCAGCGTGCTGCGGATATCGAATTCCAATCGCCAACGTTTGCTCGACTGGTTATCAACACAGTACAGCCCGACGGTTCCGATCTCACTCAACTCGGCTTCGATGACGACGTTGATCGTTTCGTCGGTGCGTCGTTTGCCCTGGACCAACGCCGTGCAAATCGGCGGCAATGGCGAGAATTCTTTGCGATCGATTTCAATCAACGCCCCGACCGAATCGGCCAATCGCGTGCTGCTGACCCACAATGGAAACTGAACCGGCGCACCGATTTGTAGTTCCAATGGGTGTTCATCGGCGCGAAACCGCTGCCCTGCTTCCGCCGTGCCGGGGATCAAACACAACCCTCGCGGTGGATGGTCGGCGACCTGCATGTAATAGGATCGTCCCAGATTCGCGGCAATTCGAACTCCGTGCCCACGACGCACGCCGGCGTAATAGGCTGCGCCTTGTGCGACCGCCAAATCGAGTCTTGGTGATTCCAGAACGCGAGGTTTCCAGTCCTCGTCATCCTCGGCGAACCAACGCGCGAGCGATTCGACAATCCGCTGACGCACCGCCGGCGCGGACATCACCCCACCGTTAAATAACACCAACGCCGGTCGTTCTGCCGAATCATCGTCTTGTTCATCAAGTCCGGTGCGGCGATGCGTCTTTAGAAATTCGGCCAAATGTCGTGTGATCGCCGCATCGGCTGCATAGGGCAGCCCGAACTCTTGGAATCCGCTGTCACCGGCGACGGCGGTCGCGTCTAAATCGACCGTCGGAAAGAAACCATCCATCAACGTGGCATCGATTTCGGCGGCGGTGACTTCGACCTGGATGCTGCCACCGACCAATCGACTGCCTTCCGAGGGCAGATTGATCGTGTAGGATTCGGGGCGATCGTTTTGCAGCATCGTTTCCTTGACCGTCCGGGACACCTGGACCAAACGATCCCACTGGCTCGGCGACAACGAGTGGCTCGCACCCGAAGCGATGATTTTTGCTTCGGCCAGCTTAGCGACCGCCAGATCCAAGTTGTCGCCCCCGAGGATCAAGTGATCGCCGACGGCAACGCGGTGAAATTGAATTTGCTCGCCCGATTCACCCGCCGCGCGAACTCGGATCAAGGTTAAGTCGGTGGTGCCCCCGCCGATATCACAGACCAAAATCAATTGACCTGGCTGTACGCTGTTTTGCCATTGATCGCGTTGCCGGTCGATCCAGGCATAGAACGCGGCTTGCGGTTCTTCGATCAAATAGACTCGTGACAAGCCTGCTTTTTTGGCTGCAGCCACTGTCAATTCTCTTGCTACCTCGTCAAACGACGCGGGCAGCGTGATCACGACATCCTGCTGAGCCAACGGATCATCGAGATGTTGATGATCCCAAGCGGACCGCAAATGTTCCAAGTAGCGGGCCGACGCGTCGACCGGTGACAATCGGCTGACGTCGGCATCACCATGCCATGGCAACAGATCGGCGGTGCGATCGACGCCTTCGTGCGAAAGCCAGCTCTTGGCCGACGCCGCTCGCCGGCCTGGATGCCGGTGCCCTGCATCTCGAGCCAAGACTCCGACGCAATAGGGCATCGCGTCGTCTTGCCAAGGCAAACGGTGCGCACCGGATCGTTCATCGTCGGTCAATTCGTAGTGAAATGACGGCAGCGTTTCTCGATTCTCGCATTGACCGAAATCAATCCACTGAGGAATCGAAAAGGTTTCGGTGGACCAAGGTTCCTTTTCCGTGTCGATAAAGCAGAGAGCGCAGTTGGTCGTCCCTAAATCGATCCCCACCACATAGCGTGAGGGGCGAGAGTCGATTTCGTCAGCAATGGAATCAGGATTTGACACAACGAGTAGGTTAATGAGGGAAGAATCTTTCAGTGCTGGACAAATTGCGGTTCAGACACTGGCGGGATATCCGTTGTCGGGGCGTTTCAGGTTATACTGCGTACGCAATTTCTGCCATCCGCGGACCTATCGATCCCTATCTACCCAAGCGACTTTGATTATGACGGATTTCGACTCCCAAACCGATTCTGATGCTCCGCAGGCAAGTTCAACCAAGGCCGCCCCGGCCGCAGGGAAACCTGCTGTGTCATCACAGCGTTGTAATCGCCGTCAAGCAGTGGCCGGAGCGATCGCGACCGCAACCGCATTGGTGGGGGCCGGTTCGATCGCGGCTTCCCCTCAGAACGAGGGGCAAAAGCTTGGCTCGGGATCGAGCGGCGACCCATCTGGTGAAGCAAACACAAACGCAAACAAAAGTAACCCGATTGCGGTGTCAACCTATTCCTATTGGCGGTACCGCGACGACAGCAAGTTGTCGATCGAAGAATGCGTCGATTTGGCAGCGGACGCGGGGTTTGACGCGGTTGAGATTTTGCATGTGCAAATGCAAGACGAATCCAATGCGACGCTGCAACGGATCAAGCAGCGTGCGTTTCGCCAAGGCATGTCGCTGTGCGGATTGTCCACCCACCAATCGTTCGTCTCACCGGACGCGGCCAAACGTCAAGAAGCGATTGACCATACCAATCATTGCATCGAGCTTGCCTATGCGATGGGGATCCCGACCATTCGTGTGAACACCGGACGTTGGGGAACGTCAGGCAGTTTTGACGAGTTAATGGCAAACAAGGGGATCGAACCGCGACTGGAAGGGTACACCGATGACGACGGTTTTAAATGGGTGCGTGATTCGCTTGAGCAATGTCTGAGCACCGCAGAGAAATGTGGCGTTGTGATGGGGCTGGAAAATCACTGGGGACTTGGCCGCACCGCCGACGGCGTGTTGCGAGTGGTTGGCGAGGTCGATTCGCCTTGGTTACGCGTCACGCTGGATACCGGGAATTTTCTCGAGGACCAATACGCCCAATACAAAAAACTTGCACCCGAGGCGGTTTTTGTCCAGGCGAAAACTTATTATGGCGGCGGCACTTGGTACACGCTTGAGATCGATTACGCAAAAGTGGCCGCAATCCTCAAAGAAGCCAATTATCGTGGCTACATCTCGCTCGAGTTCGAGGGCAAAGAGGCTCACGAGACCGCGATCCCCAAGAGTCTTGGCATGCTTCGCAATGCCTTTGCCAACGCGTAGTCGCAAGCGAATTGCCGCAGCGGAATTTTCAGGACCCGTTTTGGATGCCTGATCTCAGTGCCTGATCTCCGAGTCCGTTTTCAGAGATCGATTTCTTTAGGTGCTGTTTGGAAACAACTTCGTCATTCGATTTTTGTTACCAATCACGCGGGTGAAATGTCTTCTTCTGTTGTGGACGAGGCAACGAGTCCCGTCGTGCGAATAAGTCGCTGGGACTCGTAGCCTCGTCCACTACCTCTAAGGCTGGCCGAGCTACGCTCATTCCAGTATAGCCGCTAGTGGCACGGCGCTAACGCCACCGGAGGGTTCATGTCATTCGGGAAACACTTTGAAATGACGAAGTTATTTCCCAGCGGAACCGTAGCGGAGCGTCGCAGGGCCTCGCCCAGTAAATTTCGAACGTTGCCTCATGCTGCACCCGGGCGAGGCTCCGCGCTGCTCCGCTAGTATGGTTGATGGCGTTGGACGTCCCATCGCCGGTGAAGGCTAATTGCGATAGCTCGCACCAGAAAAGCGAGCGTGGGACATCCTGACGATACGTTTCGACACTCGGCTGGCAAGCACCTTCGCGTCGAGATGTTCATCCATGGTGAACGGACCTCGATGGGGCAACCGTTGAAATTCGATAGCGCCTAAGAACGAGATCCCATCGGACAACGCGATCTTGATCCGTGTTGGGTGATCGGCGCGTTCACGCACCACTGTGGCATTGTTGTCTAGCAGCAATTCGTCGCTGGCGTATTTTGCGAAACGACGAATGCAACTACTTTTGTCAAACAGATCGATTTTGCATGCATCGGAAAATTCAGGGACAACCAGCTCGAGGATTGCGGTTAAGTCGTGACTGAGCGTATCCGACGCATTCGGCTCAGCCAGCTTTTGAGACATGAAATCTAACGCGGCCGCCAGTCCATTGTCCAAGTTGTCCTGCTGATTCAAATCGACATGGCTATCGCTATTTTGAGCCAACGCCCGGATTCGCTCTACATATCGTTGCTTTCGCAATTCCATTATCGCCGCCTTTTCTTCTTCTTTTGGGTTACAAGCCATCGGGGAATTTAATACAGGGAAGCAATCGACATCAACTGCCAAACGTCAATGTGTTTTCCAGCAAGCGGTGGATCTCACCTAACTCGCGAGTCAATTCCATCGCACGGGGCGAGAAACGAGATTTTTCATAGTGCATTTGCACGCTCAACACACTGAGTTGTATTTCCAGCGTCTCGATTGCCTCGGCAACTCGGTACAAATCTTGCATCGCTTCGGCCGAAAGCGACACATTGCTGCTGCGCGAATACATGGCGGTCTCCTTCTATAAACGCGGGACGCACTCGAACCGTTTGCCCCAGTGAGAACTGAATAATACATTTTTCGGTTTGGTGGCGTGGACGCCTTTACATGTGAGTTGCCAGCGGTTGCGTCGACCGATCGACTCTGGCGATGCGGGTTGCAAATCCTTGGGTTTACATAAGGTGTGAACTTTGATCTTTCCGCCGTTCTTTGTGGATTGATCGCAAAGGACCACCTTTACCAGGAAACGATTGATGCGGTGGCTGTCTGGTTGCTAGCCACGTTTCCCTTGCTCGATCAGCCGATTGCCCAAACATCGAGCGGGACTTCTTTTAATCATTACCGCTCACCTACTTGAGAGAAAAGATCGCCCTGTTGCGGTGATGGTGTCGCTGATTCTTATCACACGAAGATCGTCAAAACAGGATAGATTCCCGCTCTCTGGTCTGGGGGATCCCCCCACTGAACATTAGTGCCGTGTATTCTATGAACCGGCTCTGCAACGCTACAATGAATCGCAGGCATACTTATTGAAGCTGCTCGAAGTTACGTTTTGCCCTTTACTGACGTTCGATGAGGGACGTGGCAGGGTGGGGCGATCGACATCTCTTGAAATCACCGTGTACTTGTGGCCACCTAAAGCCAGCATTCACAGCGGTTGGTGGTGATGACTTTCGACAACGCCAAGGGCGATTCACGGCGGATAAAGTCCACACAAGTTTAGCGAACACACGGAATGGTTATGGGGAAAAAACGAGAGAGGACTCCAGCATCGACCGGAAAACAGAGTGAATCCGCCGACGGGGCTTCCGAAGAGCAGAAGGGGGGATTCCCAATCGTTGGTGTCGGCGCTTCGGCGGGCGGTTTGGAGTCGTTGCAACGATTGCTCGAGGCGATGCCGGATCAACCAAACGTTGCGATGGTCATTGTCCAACATCTGGCCCAGAATTTACCGAGCCACGCGGCAGAATTGCTTGCAAAATACACATCAATGACCTTGCATCGGGCCGGCGATTCGATGATCGTCGAGCCAAATTGTGTGTATTTCATCCCCCCGGGCCAATATTTAGAAATCGAAGGTGGTCGGCTTAGGCTGCAGTCAATGCAGGCACGAAGTACCGTGCCGGTGGTCGTCGATCGATTTTTCCGTGCGTTGGCCAAGGATCAACATCGCTGTGCCGTCGGAGTTATCCTGTCCGGTACTGGCAGCGATGGCACGTTGGGGATCAAAGCGATTAAAGAAGCAGGTGGGTTCGTGATTGCCCAAGATCCGAATACCTCTGAATACGAAGGAATGGCCACCAGCGCGATCGAAACAGGGATGGTCGATCAAGTGCTGTCGCCAGCCGAGATTGCGGCTGCGATCACTCATTTCGCAAAACATCCCTACCTAAAGTCAAGCCGGTCACCAAGTCGTGCCGCCGTATCGCCGAGCGATCAAGAAGATCTGGGCGGATTTTCGGAGGGGATATCCAAGCAGACACTCGAGACGATTGTTTCGCTATTGCGAAAACATTCTCGTTATGATTTTCGTGATTATAAAGAAGGCACATTGCTGCGACGGATACGTCGACGCATGTGTCTACAACAGATTGTTCGAGTTTCGCAATACTTGAACTACCTCGAAAATCATCCCGAAGAACTTTCGGCGCTGTCCAAAGACCTGCTTATCAGCGTGACAGACTTCTTTCGCGACGCGAATGTTTGGAAGGAACTCGCGGAGCAAGTCATTCCCAGCATCGTAGCCTCGAAATTCGCGGAACACGAAGTCGTCGACGGTAATGCGAACCTCAGTCAAATTCGTGTATGGATTCCAGGGTGTGCTACCGGCGAAGAGCCGTACACGGTCGCGATGTTGTTTCTAGACGAGTTGAGTAAACAACAGAAAGAATGTAGGCTACAAGTATTTGCGTCAGATGTTGACAAAGACGCGCTTGCCTATGCACGCGCGGGAAGGTATCCGCAGAGCATCCAGGCCGATGTGACGCGTGCTCGAATTCAACGTTATTTTGTTGCTGAGGCCGATGGTGATCACTACCGAGTGAACAAAACGCTCCGCGACGTGGTATTGTTTGCGGAACAGAATTTGATCGCAGACCCTCCGTTCTCTCAGCTTGATTTGATCTGTTGCCGCAATGTTTTGATCTATTTAAAGCCGGAAACTCAGCATAAGGTGATGGGGATTTTCTACTACGCCCTGCAGCGACAAGGTTATCTGTTGTTGGGCACGGCAGAAACCATCGGCCGGCAAGACGAATTGTTTTCGACGGTCGACAAACGCTGGCGAATCTTTCAACGAGCCAACTCAGCACCACATGTTCGTATCGATTTCCCGATCCCTTCAGGGCAGACGCAACAACCGTATCGGACCCCACTGCCATTACCGCTGCGACGTCACGACAAACAAATTGCCCAAATGATTAAGAAGCGCCTGTTTGACATCGTGGCACCCTGTGCGGTCTTGATCGATCGGCACTGGCAAATCTTGTACATCAATGGTGATGTTAACCGATTCCTACAGTTTGGAGCGGGGGTCCCTAACGACGACTTGCTGAGCAAGCTGCGTAGCGATCTAAAATTAAAACTTCGCGACGCGGTCCGTAAAACATTTGCCGAAAAAAAACCCGTCCAATTCAATTATCGCTTGGATCACGACCATCGTCCCCGCGATGTGACCATTGAAATCCGTTTGCTTGATGATGCGGAAAACGAGGATGCCTTTGTACTGATCGCGTTTAAGTCTTTCGAGGATCAAGCGGTGGCCGAACCGCAGATTGATTCGCCGAGCGGCGACTGTGAGGGCGATCTTGGTGAGGGCGATCTTGGTGAGGGCGATCTTGGTGAGGGCGATCTTGGTGAGGGCAAGCTTGGTGAGGATGTTGGCAGCGACTCCACCCTTGACGAACGAGATTCAATCATTCGCCATTTGGAAAACGAGTTGAGGTTGGTCAAAGACGAATTCCAGTCCTCGTTAGAGCATTTTGAGATCGCTCATGAAGAGTACAAAGCATCGAACGAAGAGGTGCTTAGTGTCAACGAAGAGCTGCAGAGCACGAATGAAGAGCTGGAAACAAGCAAAGAGGAATTGCAATCACTCAACGAAGAACTTGCCACCGTCAATCAAGAATTGGCATCCAAGATCGATGAGTTGGAACGCAAACATGCCGATTTAGAAAACCTCGTTTCTGCAACCCAGATTCCCACGATCTGTTTGGACAATCATCTGGCTATTCGCTGGTTCACACCCGCGGTCGAGTCCTTGATTCGCGTACGGCAATCGGATCAAGGACGATCGATTTGTGATCTTGCCCACGATTTTCTCGATGGGGATTTGGCAGCGGAATGTGCCCAAGTGATCGACAAAAAACTGCCGGTTGAAAACGAGGTCTGTTGCCATGACGGTCGGGTCTTCGTCCGTCGCGTGCTGCCATATCGCTCGGATGATAAAGTGGGTGGTGGGGTCGTGGTGACCATGATCGATATCTCTGAACGGAAAAAACGCGAAGAGGAATTGCGAGCGAACGAGGCGCAACTGCGTCACGCGTTGCAGGTGGATGGCATCGGAGTCTTGTTCTTCGATGCGAAGGGAGGCCTGCTGAATTGCAATGATTGGTTCCTAGACCGAACGGGGTTCACACGAAACGAGGTGCAGTCGCACTCGCTACAACAGTTGAATCTCGATCCGCCACCAGAGTGGTACCATGTTGCGTCAGAGAAATATGATGAACTGGACCAGACCGGTTACATCGTGCCCTACGAGCGAGATTTTCGGTGCAAGAATGGGGCAGTGCTGCGTATGTTGTTTTCGGGATATTCGCGTGACGACGGCACGATTGTTGCGCAGTGCATTGATATCGGCGAACGAAAACGAATGGAAGCCAAGCTTTCGGCGACTGAACAAAAGCTTCGGCTCGCATCGAAGGCTGCTAACTTGGGCTGGTATTCCTACGATGTGGCGAACCAAAAGTTGTCGTGGTCTAACGAACTTCGTAATATCGCCCAAATCACGCCGGATGAACCGATCAATTGTGATCGGATCACCAAAATGGTTCATCCGGATGATCGCGAACGTTACCTCGTACATTTGTCGGACGCTTTGCGTCGCTGCGATGACAATGGCTACCGAGCCGAGTTTCGAGTGGTCAGCACGCAAGACGAAATTCGCTGGATCGAAGACCGTGGAAAAGTGATATATTCGTTAGAACAGGGAAAGCGGATGGCCCAGTTTTCCGTGGGGATGTGGGTGGACATCACGGAACGTAAAACTGCCGAAGAGAGCGTCCAGGAATTAAACCGAATTCTTGGTGAACAAGTTCTACAACGAACCGAATTCCTCGATATTCTTCAAAACATCACGCGTGTCGCCAACGAATCAAAAACAGTCGAAGACGCGATGCGTGCAACGCTGCAGCGTATCGCATCCTACAACGGTTGGATGGTCGGGCATCTATGGCGCTGCTGTAGTGACGACTGCGAGCAAATGGAAAGTTCGGGATTGTGGCACGTTCGCGTGGATGCGAAAGAGCAATTTCTCCGGTTTGACGAATTTCGTCAGTATCGTAGCCGAATGCGATTCCACGCTGGTGAGGGGATGATCGGGACGGTGCTGCAGACGGGCCAGCCAATCTGGGTCGAAGACACCTCGCTGAATCCAATGTTCCATACTCTTTCGGATTTTGGATTTCACGCCGCCTGCGCCTTTCCGATTACGGTAGACGGCGAAACGGTTGCAATCATGGAGTTTATTTCGGATCAGGTTCAGTCGCGGCGCGACCGTTTCTTCGAAATTCTGCCTGACATCGGGATTCAACTTGGCCATTTGATCGCACGAAAGCGTCTCGAAGAAGTCGTTACCGAAGTGGCGGTCATCGAACAACAACGGATAGGTCGAGAGCTGCATGATGGAATCGCACAGCAATTAACCGGAGGCGCCTTGATCGCCGAGTCATTGCGTCGCAGCATGCCGCCGGAAATGCAATCGCAACTCGAAAACGTCAAACATCTTGGCGACATTCTCAAGCAAACCCATCAAGATGTTCGCCGATTGTCCGATGGGCTGTTAAAGAACTCGATTGATTCAGTGGAATTGTTCGCGGCCCTGGAAGGGCTTTGTCGCGAAACGACCCGTCGGTTCGACGTCCCATGCGACCTAGATGCCGAGCGATTTGACGAGTCGTACATCACCGACGACGCCGTCGCGTTTGTGATTTATCAAATCGCTTGTGAAGCAGTGCACAATGCGATCAAACATGCCCAGACGAAACGAATTTGTATCGAACTTTCGACAAACGACCAATTTTCGGTGAAAATACAGGATGATGGAATTGGGATCGCAGAAACACCGCCAAAAGCGAATACGAATGGATTGAATATCATGCGGTATCGCGCTGAATCCGTTGGCGGTGAACTGCGAATTGATTCGCTTCCAGGCAAAGGGACCTCGGTCACATTCGTCATTCCCAAGCGGAGTTGTCAATCATGAACAAGACACTGTCCGCCACGGCAAGGATTGTCGTGGTGGACGACCACGGCATTGTCCGTTTCGGCTATTCTCAACTAATCAATCAAGAACCCGATATGGTGGTTTGCGGAATGGCTAGCAGTGAACAGGAAGGATACAAGCTGTTGAAACGGGAGTCGCCCAACTTGGCGATCATCGACTTGTCATTAAAAGAGGGCAGCGGATTGGATTTGATTCATTCGATCACCAAGACGCTTCCACAATTAAAAGTCTTAGTGATCTCGGCCCACGATGAAGACTTGTACGCACACCGTGTACTGGCAGCCGGGGCACGCGGGTATATCAACAAAGAAGAAGCGCCCGAAAAATTGATCGAAGGGATTCATGCGTTGCTCGATGGCGACTTCTTCTTCAGCGAATCGGTGACCAAGACTCTGATTCGTGGTCGTTTGGGCAGCGTCAAGCCGGCGTTGCTGCAGGGACTCGAATCATTGACCAATCGGGAGCTGCAAGTATTTGAGCAAATCGGTCATGGGCAGAGCACGCGTGAGATCGCCGACACACTTTTTTTAAGTGTCAAAACAATCGAGCGACATAAGGAAAACATCAAAAGTAAACTTCATATCGATCACGCCACTCAATTGGTCCAGCATGCGACTCAGTGGGTGATGAAACGCGGCTACTGATCGACACGGGCTATCCGAAGTGGTGAAATAGACGGGGCAATCCGACGCGGGCAATCATTTGTCGCATAAACAGCCGTTTCGACGATTTGTCTGATGCTGCTTACGATGATCGCGAACCCACAATCGCTGGTCGAATCTTGCCATGAAACTACGAGAACTGTAGCCAGGCGAGCTCGGTCGTTCGTCCGCTGACCGGAATGTTTTACAATGTTCTGACATTCGGCAAATCCTATTGGCCAATGCGGCGGTGTAAAATCGGATCTGCAACCCGCAATCGCACATGCGGGGTTGCCTCTCATTTCCGACCTACTCTCTCTCACCCTGCCGAGACAAGCTGATGCGCCCAATTCGTTTTTGCATGCTGGTGGCGGCGTGCATTGTTTTGCTGGAAGATACATTCGCCCAGACGGCTGCTGATCCTGCAGGTGCGAAACCGCAAATCACCTTGCTGCCGGATCTTTCACGTGCGATTCACGATGCGATGCAGGATCGCCAGTTCGACGTTGCGGTCAAGGAGATTGACGCCGCGCTTGACCAGAAGGCAACCGCGTCACGCGACTATCTGCAGTATTTGAAAGCCAACGCGTTAGCCGAATCGGGGCTCGATGACGAGGCAATCGCCGCTTATGATACGCTCGAGACAAAATATCCCGACAGCCCCTGGGTGCCGCGATCTCGGTTTGGTCGGGCTCATGTGATGGTGCTGCGTCACCAATACAAAGACGCCGGAGCGATTTATGCCGCTGAAGCCGAGCGTTTGTTGTCGCGAGGTCGCAAGGACGAGCTCGCCGAACTGTATCTCGAGTACGCGGACCGCTATTTCGAGGGAATTCCGGCCGAGGATCCGTCAAAGGCGAAAGAGCCTGATTATCGCCAAGCCCTTAGCTACTACAGTGAAGCGGTAAAGCTTGGCCCATCGTCTTCGCTGCGACAAACCATTGAATACCGAATCGCTCGTTGCCACGAGGAATTACAGGATTATCAAGCAGCCAGGTTGGCATACCAAGCATTTCTGCAGAAGTATGCCCGTGTCGATGACAATGTTGACAACGTCGATACTCAATCCGCGACTCGACTCCGATTGGCCGAAGTCACGTTTCGGCTCGGCGACGTCGAGCTGAAACTTGGCATGAACGCCGAGGCACGAAAAACGTGGCAGGATTTTCTTAGTGAGGCCAACGAGACCGATGCTGGCGAAGATGCGGTTGCGATCGATGCGTATCTAGCTCGGGCCGAGTACGAATTGGCTCACACCTATGGTCTTCCCAAGCCCAAGACGATCCGTGATTTGGAATTGGCGACGACAGCGGCCCAGCGGTTCCTTGGGCATCATCCCGAGCACGAACTGGCCTCAACCGCAGCTCTGGAAATCGCGCAAGGCTATGCACATCACCGTCGCCATACGCAAGCGGCGGAGCATCTTGAAGCGTTGATCAATACTGCCGCCTACGCGGATTCAAGTGAGGTTGCTGTGGCACGTCGAATGCTCGGACAACAGTACTTGGCACAAGAAAAGTTTGACGACGCGATTGCCGCTTGGCGTTCGTTTCTAGAGCATCATCCCGCGGATCCTCGTTGGCCAGAAGTCCAGAAACAGATCGTGGATGCGGAATTCGCCAAAGCAGCCGATGCCAACCGCCAGCGGAATTACGGCGAGGCACGCGATCGGTGGACCGCCTTTCTTAACAAATATCCGCTTGATCCTCGAGCTTCGCAGATCTTGTTTAACTTTGGTGAAATGAAGGCGGCCGAGGCAGCGGAAATGCACAAACAACGCGTTGCCAAGGCGATCGATGACGGGAACTCGCCGCAATCGGTTGAATTGGATGAACCGACAAGACAGCTGTTTCAACATGCGATCTCCGATTGGCGACGCGTCGTCAACAAGTACCCCGGCACCCAAGAAGCCAACAATGCGTCGCTGATGATTGGCATCACGCTCGAAGAGCGGCTAGGCAAGCTCAAAGAAGCACTCGAAGCCTACAAACAAGTCGAAAATCATACGCCAGCGGCAAGACGCATTCGCCGTCTGACGTCGCCGACGCTACAGATTGTCACCGAACGAAAATTTCGCAGCGACGAACAGCCTCGCATCCGCTTAACGACACGGAACTTGGAATCCGTGACGGTAAAGACGTACCGAGTCGATATGGTCGACTATTTCCGCAAGATGCACTTGGCAAGCGGTATTGAAACGCTCGATATCGCGTTGATCGATCCTGATTCGCAATTTGTTCATACGATCGAAAATAGCGAACCGTACAAACAAGTTGATGGCGATATCGAGATCCCCGTCGATGGGCCCTCGGTGACCGCCGTGACGGTGTCCAGCGACAAACTCGAAGCGACTACGATGGTGGTCGTCAGCGACATTGACATTCTGGTCAAATCATCTCGGAATGAATTGTTCCTGTTCGCCGAAAACATGAAGCTGGGAAAACCGGCCGCCGGGGTGAGTGTGCTTTTCAGCGATGGGGACAAGGTGTTTGCCGAATCGGTGACGCGAGAGGATGGCACCTTGCAGACGAATTTCAGCGAACTGAAATCGATCAGCGATTTGCGTGTGTTCGCGGTCCACGAAGGCCATATGGCATCGACCGTGACGGATCTAAACGGACTCGATTTCGCGGTAGGGCTGACGCCGCGAGGATACGTGTACACCGATCGACCGGCCTACCGCAGCGGACAGCTGGTCAACATCAAGGGAGTCGTTCGCTGGGTCGATCAAGATCGCTACACGTATAAACCGGGCGAGAAGTTCAAGATCGACATCTACGACTCGCGAGGGCGACAGTTGCAATCCAGTGAGGTTGCACTAAGCGACTTCGGCACCCTCAACAGCCATCTTCTGCTACCACCGGCGGCGACGCCCGGGGACTATCGAATTCATTTGCACCGCAACACTTCGGGGGAATCCGACCGTGCGGGAACGTTGTCATTCGAGACCACGTTTAAAGTCAGTGAGTACAAATTAGAACCGGTTCAGCTTACGGTCGAACCGGAAAAACAAGTCTACCATCGGGGCGAAAACATTCGTGCGACAGTCGAGTTGAAATACTACTACGGTACTCCGTTGGCCGGCGAAACGATTCGCTATCGACTTGGTGATGATGCAGCGGTGTCCGAAGCCAAAACCGATGACGAGGGCAAGCTTTCAATCGAGTTTGAAACGACGACGTTTGACGAATCGCAACCGCTTCGATTGACCGTTGAAAACCCACAGCGAAACCTGACAACCACGCACACGGTGTTTTTGGCGACACGGGGATTCGAAATTGCGGCCTCCACGTCGCGGGATGTTTTCTTGAACGGAAGATCGTTCGAAACGCTCTTCAAAGTGTCAGATCCTGCCGGAAAGCCGGTGCAAACGCGTCTGAACGTCGAAGTGTTTTTGCGAACCGTCGCGGACGGCCGACCGGGTGAGAGACTGATCGAAAGCCATGAGGTTTCTAGCGACGATGCCGAAGGCCAAGCACGTGTGACCCTTAGTCTCGATGAGCCCGGGATCTACATCATTCGCGCGACCGGGATCGATCAATTCAAAAACAGCATCAGCGGCGAGACTCGAGTTCGCATCTCAGGCGAGAAAGATACCACGCGACTGAGAATCTTGGCGGATCGCCATCACTACCAAGTTGGAGACAAGGCGGCCGTCAATCTGCATTGGCGCGAGGCACCTGCGCTTGCGCTGCTGACGTTCGAGGGAGCTTCGATTCTCGATTATCAGTTCGTTTCGCTCGAGACCGGCGATAACAAAATCGAATTGCCGATGAAGTCGTCGTTTGCCCCGAACGTCTTTTTATCCGTCGCGGTGATGACGAAGAACCGTTTGCATGCGGCCGAAAGCGAGTTTCGAGTGTCCCAATCGCTTCAGGTTACATTGAAACCCAATACACAAAAATTGAAGCCGGGGGACGATTTGACCGTCGAGGTCACCGTGACCGATCCTCAAGGGAACCCCGTCAAAACGGAACTATCGCTGGGGCTGGTCCAAACCAATCTGCTAAACACCTTCGGCAACATTCAATCAGCAATCGATGCATTCTTCTCCGCAGGATTGCGTCGTTCCGCCATACGGCAAAGTACAAGTTGTATGTTCGCTTATCGCCCGACCACACACAGCGTCAGTGAGACGTCGCTGGCCGAAGCCGAACGTGTCGCGGTATTAGATCGAGAGGCTCGTGCACTTGCCGATTTAAATGGACGATTACCGTCGCGTGATGCGTTGGATGGATCCGGTCAAGTCGTAGGCGACTTTGCTGTCGCGACCGAAGGGCTCATTTTCGGTGACGCAAACCTTCCCGATGCTGACGACCCGTTCGGCGCGGACGTTGACGCCGATGGGGTGCAGGCACCGGATGATCCATTTGCGAACAATGTGCAGCAATCCGGGCAGCGGCAATATCCATCGTCGCAAACATGGAATGCGTTGTCACGTCGTCGGTTGTCGATCGGGGGTACGGTTCAAAGCACACCGCAAGTGATGGAGGCCGCGACAATCCCGCTGGCGGCGGACGGGACCAAGAACCAAAACGCACAGTGGTTTTCTCGGCTATCGCAACAAGCCGACTTCGTGCCGCAGCAAGAATACTTTGACGTTTCCGTCAATCAAGGCCTCAACAATGACTTGATCGTCAATGGAGTGACCCGCAGTGGCAAATTGATCATCTTAAAAGGGCGAGCCGATTTGGAGCAGCAAATTCGGGAAGTGGGGTTTCAATGGCTGCCTTCGATGGCTCATGCTGAAACGGCATTTTGGGATCCCTCGGTGGTCACGGACGAGCACGGCCGTGCGACGATCACCATGACGATGCCTGCCAAATCAACATCATGGCGTCTGGCAGCGAAAGGCATTGACCAAGGGACGCTCGCGGGTGAATCGACGGCAGATGTCATTACCAAACGCGACCTGTTTGGTGTGCTAAAAACGCCACTTGCCTTTACCGAAGGCGACAAGGCAAAACTGCCAATCGAAATCCATCATGCTGATGGCGGTAAACGCTCCGTCGTCGTGTTGCTGAAGACGACTTTTGGTGATCCGGCAACGGCTGATTCAAAATCGGTGCTTCAAACCAAAACGATTTCGATCGAAGGCGAAGGGATTCAGCGATTGGCGATGCCGGTCGAAATCGAACCCGCTTCTAAGGTGACGTTCGAGTTGACGGTTCGCTCCGATGGGGAACCGGATGACGTGACCAGCGAAGTGGTGGTCGTTCGTCCATTCGGTTTTCCAGTGTTTCAAGTCGCTAGCGGCACCTCGTCGCAAAGTACGGTCGCTCTCTTAGAGCTCAATAAGGATCAGTCAGCGGAAAGTTCGTCGCTTGAGATTGTAATTGGTCCGAGTGTTAACCGATCGTTGCTGGAAAGCGTGCTGGGAACCCATCTAAACCCGCTTTATCGCTGCGGATTACCAGCGGCAAGTCCGATCGAACGAGCCATATCCGATGCAATGGGGGGATCGGCCTTGCTGAGGATGATTGGCCACACACGAGATTCGGACACACCCGAGGGGCACGCATTAGCAAGTCGAGTCGCCGCTGCCGTCACCCAGCTTGTCTCGTCGGCACGCGAACAAGGCGGATGGTCGTGGTCGGGGAATTCAGATGGTTCCGCGGCGGACCCCTATCTGTCATCGCGTGTGATGTGGGCTCTGCATGCAGCCAGAAATCTTGGGTTCGCCGTTCCGCAAGCGACGATCGAAACGGGGAAAGCTTATTTGCAAACGGCGTTTACCGAGACCGATTCGAGTGATCTCGAACGGCAAACGGTGCTGCTGCATGCGATGGCGGTTTCGAAATGTGGTGATTTCTCCCTCGCCAATCGGTTGTATCGCGAACGCAATCGTTTGAGCCTATCGGGGTTGGTGCATCTGGCTTTGACGCTTGCAGAAATGAATCACGACGAGATGGGACTCGAGATTTTGTCACTTGTCAAATTTCCGGGTGGCGAATCGCCTCTTAGCGACGACGATCGCGATTCGGTGCTGCCATGGATGCGAAATGTGACTGAGCTGCAGGCGATCTATTTGTTGGCTTTGCAAGCGATCGACCCCCAGAATCCAAACGTGGCTAAGATGACCGAATCGTTGTTGTCGGCGCGAGTGGGATCGCGATGGCCAATCGAAAAGGTAAACGGACCCGCGATTACCGCCTTGGCGAAATGGAACGCTTCGGCCAAGCCGGTCTCGGAGACGTTCGAGTTGACCGTGACGGTGAACGATCAGCAACTCGAAACGATGACGATCGATCCTCGAAAGGACGGCACGCGTCGCATTGCGGTGGATGAACGCTTGCTGGTTCAAGACAAGGCGAACCGGATCGAATTCAATTTGGTCGGACGTGCTACCTTCAGCTATTCAGCGATTTTAACGGGCTTTGTTTCGGCGGACCAAATCAAAAACTCGACAAAACAGTGGTCCGTCAGGCGTGTCTACGAGCCTGCGCAGAAGCAGATCGATGGTCGTGACGTTCCTCGTGGTTTCGCAGTCGTCAGCGGCAACTACCGCTCGTTCACGAATCCATTGACGCAATTGCCGGTGGGCGATCGTGGCGTCGTCACGCTTATGCCGCGTCGGCACTACGTCACTAACCGCAATGCAGAGAAGTACGACTACCTAGTGCTAACCGAGCCGATCCCGGCGGGATGCTCTGTGGTCGATGGTTCCGTATCCGGGCAATTCGAACGCTTCGAAATCGAGCCTGGCCAAATCACGTTCTACATTGGTGATCGAAAATATCCATCGGATATCCACTACACGTTGGTCGGCACGGCTCCTGGAACCTATCGTGCCGCCCAATCGATCTTGCAGAGCTTTTATGAACCATCGCTGTTTTCGATTTCGGAGGTCAAGTCGCTCGAGGTACTGGATGCCGATGAACGATCGGCGGATGAATATCGATGGACGCCGGACGAGCTGTACGCGTTGGGAAAACACGCGATTGACAACGCCGATTACGATGCCGCGCATCGCCATTTAACGGAGCTGGTTGACAACTGGCAACTTGCTGTCGATGAATTCAAAAACGCGACTCAGTGGTTGTTCACATCGTCACTGAATCGAAGCCAGCACCGTGATACCGTCAAGTACTTTGAAGTTCTTAAAGAGAAATTTCCGGACGTGCAAATTTCATTTGAAGAGATCTTGAGCGTCGCGAAATCGTATCGCGAACTTGGCGAATATGAACGCAGCTATCTGGTGTATCGGGCAACGGTCCAGGCTAGTTTTGAACGTGAATCGCAAGTCGCGGGGTTTTTGAATGAACGAGGCGAATTCGTGCGTAGCGTGCAGGTGATGGAGCGGTTGCTGCATGACTATCCCGCCGAAGCCTACGTGGCCACGGCAACCTATGCATTGGCCCAAGAAACGTACCGGCGTGCCGCCAAAGCGAGTGACGATGCCAAGTTGAAATCGGCTGAAATCACCCGCGTGCACCTGATTCACGCCGCCATTAAAATGCTTGACCATTTTGTCACGACATGGCCCAGTGACCCCGCCGATGATCAGGCCAGCTTTGCACTGGCAACGGCCTTGATCGATCTGGAACGTTTCGAGTTTGCGATCGATCGCTGTGAAAAATATGCTCAGCGGTATCCCAACAGCCGGTTGCTCGATTCGTTCTGGTACATGATCGGTTACTCTCATTTCGAACTAGAACATCCCAATGCCGCGCTGGAGATGTGTCGCAAAGTGGCTGAGGCGACGTTCCCCAATCCCGACACCGGTGGCACCCGAGTTGCCGATAATCGCTGGGAGGCAACCTACATCATGGGCCAGGTCTATCACAGTTTAGGCGAGGCCGCCGACGCGATTGCGGAATACACCAAAGTCAAAGAGCGATTTGCGGATGCGGCGGAAGCGATTCGCTTCTTCAACCGGAAAGCGGTTGAATTGGATGAAGTCACCACGATCAAACCCGATGATCCCAAACAAGTCGAATTGCGTTTCCGCAATATTGCCGAAGTGGTCGTCAAGGTTTATCGAATCGATCTAATGAAGTTTGGTTTGCTGCAACGAAATCTCGACCGCATTACTGCAATCAACTTGGCTGGGATCAAACCGTATCATGAAGCGACGGTTGAACTCGGAGACGGACGCGATTTCCGTGATCGTGAAAAGATGCTCGAATTGCCGCTGGATGATGAGGGAGCCTATTTGATGGTGTGCCGCGGCGAGAATCTCTATGCATCGGGTTTAGTGTTGATAAGCCCACTGGAACTTCTTGTGCAAGAAGACGCCACCTCAGGGCGTGTTCGCGTCAGCGTCAAAGACACGACCAGCGACCATTTTTTAAATGACGTGCATGTAAAAGTCATTGGATCGGAGAATGATGAATTTGTATCCGACGATACTGATCTGCGTGGCTTGGTGATCGCTGACGACATCCGGGGGACGAGTACCGTGATTGCCGCTCACCAAAACCATCAGTACGCATTTTTTCGAGGCACCGTGGATCTGCAGTCCGCGATGGCGACCACGAGAACTTCGGGGGCGTCAGGTGACCCAATGGCGGCGCAGTCCGCGAATGCCGCTGCCGAAACGAAGCCGCTGAGTAAAGGCAAGGCGGGATTGCGTGACAATCTGTTCCGTCAAAACTCAATTTATCAAGAACAACAACAGTTAAACTTTGAAGGGCTGCTCAATAATGAACGCCGGGGGATCACGACCAAAGAGGCCTATCAATAGGAACCCGTTCGTCGTGGCTAGATCGTGTTACGATAGCGATGTACGCTAGAATGGCGTAATCCTGTGTTGACCACGCCGTGCCCGGCCTCCCTTGATCTGAAGAACTTTATAATGCCATCGCGTCAGTTTTGCGTGGTTGCGGTATTGACCGCGACGATTTTCGTTTTCGGCTCCGTTTGGTGTTCGCAGTCCCTCGCCGATGAAGGGGGGGCGGCGGACAAACTTGAATCATCAACCACGTCACACCAGCTCGAACCCCACGAGTTGGGCGATACCCCAAACGTGCTGCGGTTCGGAAATGTGATCCTAGCGGGGCAACCCGACCAGCAGATGTTCGAAGAGCTAAAGCAGCGAGGGATCACCACGGTGTTGACGCTCCGCGAACCGGTTGAGTTAGAGTGGGATGAAAAACAGGTTGCTGAAGCGGCGGGGCTGCGTTTCTTTCAGCTACCCGTGCAAGGCCCTGACGATTTGACGACGGAAATGTTCGACAAGAGTTTGGAAATCATTCGTTCCGCGAAAAGCGACGAAAAAGTCCTGGTGCACTGTGCGGCAGCGAGTCGCGTGGGAGCCGTGTGGATGGCGCACCGCATCGTCGATGGCAAGTTGAGTGTCGAGGAAGCTCGCAAAGAAGCACGCCGAGTCGGACTGAGAGCCCCGGTATTGGAAGCTAAAGTGCTAGAGTACATCGAGTCAAAAAAGTCGCCTCGTTAGCGATGCGAACTCCATTGACGGCAGGCTGATTATTTCGAACCGGATCGGTGCAAACCCAATGTACGCGGCCCCATTGTTTGGCGTACACTGAGCGTTGATCGAGCCCCTTTCCGAGGCTGTGTGTTCGCAGGGCCTTGTTGGAACGCTCTGTTTGTGTGCACTGACTGAACGTTCTGTCATCAGGTCCCGACAGCATGCTCCGTCGGCTCGAAACAATAAATGGATATTCACCCCGCTCAAGGAATTTGAAATATGAATAGATGGATGACGCTCGCTGCCGCTGTTTTTGTGATCAGTTTCCCTAGCGTGGCACTGGCCCATCCCGGGCACGGCGCTGCCGGCCATGCTGTTTCGGAGCAGGGGATGGGGGGATTCTTGCACGGGCTGACGCATCCGTTGACTGGAATTGACCATCTGTTGACGCTGATCGCAGTCGCATTGATTGCGGTTCGCTTCGGCGGACGTGCGGTCGCAGCGGTTCCCGCGGCATTTTTGACGATGGGAGCGGTCGGAGCATCCGTGGCTTGGCTTGGAATCACCGTGCCAATGGTCGAAACGATGATCGTGGCTTCGGTATTGATCGGTGGGCTGACGTTGTTATCCCCACGCACCACACCCACGTTTTTAGTGAGCGGCATCTGCGGGTTGGGGCTTTTTCACGGCTACGCTCACCTAACCGAGATGACCGGAGCGCAAACCGTCGTGTCCTACGCCACTGGTTTGATGGCGACCTCGATTGGTCTGATCGTGGTTTCGATGCTGGTCGCGCGATTCTTTCAGCGACTTGGTTCCACCGAAACGTTTTCCAAAGCTTGCCGTATCATTGGTGGTTCGTTAACGGCTGCTGCGTTTGCACTGATGTTCGTTTAAAGCGGCAGGGCGACCGGCATTTGGGCAAAAACGTTTCAGCCATCAGAGACTTTTTGGATTCGAGCAATCCGATGGTTCGTCAAGTTGGGGACGCAAGATTGCCGTGCAACTTGCACGAAACGCAGGGTAACCCCAGATCAAGGTCAGCGCACAAAAGATTGCGATTGTCAACGGCGAAGCACCGGCGGCAAGCAGGCGTGGGGTATCCAGCAAAGGGTCACCGCTGAACCACGCTGCCGCCAAGTAAACGCCGTTGGCGAGCACGCAGAAGTTTGCAATGAACCAAACGGATGCGTTGCGAATCGTAATGGCGACTAATAGTGGCGTCAAAACGCCGACCAATGGACCTGACCAAATGGTCAATAGCGGGTGCGGATCGGGAGCAAAGTGACTGTGAGGCAAACGCCACGGTCGGAGCTCGGCATGTTGCAGCGTTCCGCCCCCCAGGTAGCCTCCGATTAGATGGCCGACCTCGTGAGTCGTGGTCATCACAATCCACGACGCGATCAACAGCAGTAGAAATCGTAGTTTCGGTGATCGTGTGAGCATCTCGCAGCCGATACGCATTGATTCCAAACGAAACTCGCAGCGAGTCCTGGGGATCGGTTTGGATATCAACGTGGGAATTTAAAAGCTGATTGCGACAACCGTAGTGAAGTGCACGATTGATCGCGAGTGGTCGTTGATTTTGGCGATGGCGGTGCGACGGAAACTAGCCGGATGACTCAATCGGGACGTTTTATATTTGCTCGTTGCGTTTAAGTAAACGCGAGTGTTCGCCGGTGTTGTGGTTTTCAAAGCAAACGGTGGCCGCTGATTCTCTCACCGCGTCGCCGGCGTTGCCATCTTCGCTGGGCATTGAGGGCGATTAATTTTTGCCTTCCGCGTATGCCTTGGCCACCTCTTCGGCGATGATTTGGAAACCTTTCTTTACCGTTGGTTCAGGCATTGTGAACGTCACTCGAATACACTCATCGCGGTGCCGCCAACCATGATCATCCAATCCAAAGAAGAAATAGTTTCCGGGAACCACCAACACATCGCGAGCCTTTAGGCGCTGGTACAGTTCCTGTGATGGGATGGGCAGACCTTCGAACCACATCCACAGGAAAAACGCGCCTTCGCTGCGATGAACTCGATAAGGCAAGCTGTCGTCAAAGTATTCACGAACGAAGCCCAGGGCCTGTTCGGACTTGGTGCGGTAGAACGGCTGAACCACTTCGTTGCTAAGTCGCAAGATTTCGCCACTTTCAACTAACGGTGTGGCGATCGCTTGGCCAATGTTGGTGTTGGCCAACCCAACGATGGACATCATGGATGAAAGTGAACGGATCACCTCGGGGCTCGCCACGACAATCCCGGTGCGTGTGCCCGGTAGACCAATTTTGGATAGGCTGAGCGTCAGGATAATGTTCTCGTTCCAAACCGGAGTGGCTTCGGTAAAGATCGCGTTGGGAAACGGTGCGCCGTAGGCGTTATCGATGATCAGCGGAATCTCATGCTGCGAGGCGAGTTCGGCGAGCCGTTGGATTTCTGCGTCGGTCAACACATTTCCGGTCGGGTTGGTTGGCCGCGAGACACAGATTGCAGCGATGTCGTCCGTGATGCTTAGAGCGTCGAAGTCAACACGATATTTGAACTCATGATCGCCGGTCATTTCCAACCGTGGTTTGACGGCACAAAACATCTCGCCGTCGACTGATTGGTTGGCGTAGCCGATGTATTCCGGGACCAACGGCAACAGAATCTTCTTGCGGCTACCATCGCGGAATTTTCCGGCCAGTGAGTTGAATAGCATGAAGAAGGCGGTTTGTCCGCCAGCGGTCACGCCAATATTTTCGGGACCGAGATTCCAACCAAATTGTCGTTTGAACAGATCCGCAAGTGCATGACGGAAGGCCGGGTTTCCTGAGGGTGGTTCGTAGTTGCCCACGGCATGTTCAATTTTGCCAGGCTCGCTTCCCATCTGCTCTAGCCGTTTTCGCCACAGTGCATCCATTTCAGGAATGTGTGCCGGTTGGCCGCCACCAAGCATGCAGATACTGTCGCCGCCTTTGGCAATCGCATGCCCGAGATCATCCATCAATTCGCTGATTCCGCTGCCGCGGCAAAGCTGTTCACCGAACTCAGACCAGTGCAATTTCATTGTTTTTTTCAGTGCGAGACATAGCTGTTGAACGCTCACGAGTATGGTGGATCTTTGGCGAGCGTGAAACCACGCTAACGACCGATGTCGTGTGTCACTTGCTCGGCGGCCAACAGCTTTCCCCAATCATGCCGCACGGTCCGTTTAAATAAACTTGTTCTATAAAGACAAAATGAACCATTGAAATGATGGTTGGCGGATCATCGCGATTGACGTTCATTAAAAACAAGGTGACGCTTTGACCGGATGTACTTAGAATACGATCATCGTTTCAAGGATTGTCCCTGTTTGAATCATACTCAATTTCGCCGTAAACGGATGCATCTAAAACACCTCCACTACCGAAGCTTCACCGCTTGGATTGCGGTGTTTGGCGTGTGCGCGTTGGTGGCATCACCTGCGGTTGCCGCGGCCAATTGCTGCTGCCGAAGTGCGGGGCAAGATTCACCTGGTGTGACCTGTTGCATGGCCGATTCCTCAACGGCAACGCAACGGCTGGGGTGTGATGCCAAAGTGGGCAGCCAGGGGGCAACTTGTTGCGGGATTTTTGGCGTGACGTTCTGCAGCGTATCGATCTCTGGAGGGACGGCAGAGGCGGGCCAGGGGTGCAGCCATTGTGAGTGTGCCGCGTGCGACGGAACTGCCGCGATTTGGCATGTCACTCCCGTTTCGGTGGTTCGTAATCAACCCGACGTTCCTTTGGCCGACGCAATGATGGCGGCGGAGTTGCCATTTGGGAATCTTTGGTCGAAATCGGTGACAACCAGCCGCTCGGATGGCCCTGTTGTATTTCTCCTTGCACAAGACCAGTGCGCATTGCTTTGTCGTTGGCGGAAATAGCGGTTTCGAGAGAAGCACGATTATTTCTGATTTGTTTTTTGTTCAACGACAAGATTGATGTTTTTGGAGAACCAAGATGTTTCGATTTCTTAGTGTGATGGTTGCCTCGGTAGCGTTAACAGCGGTGGTCGCCTCGGCTGCTACCGGAGCGAAGATGGCTGGCAATGAGCAGCCGTTGGCGTGTTGTTCATGCAGCCAATGCGAGGCTGGTTGTGATTGCTGCGATGGTAGCGAATGCAGCTGCGAAGCGTGTAGCTGTGAGGCGTGCCAATGCAATGCAGTTGCCGACGCAGGAACGGACGCATGCTGTTTGGATGGATCGAAAGGTATCGATCAAGCGGGCAGTGGTGACACTGTTGCCGCGACAAACAGCAGTGTGGTTGCAACGGGCGACGGATGCGATTGTGGTGACTGCGAAGCTGGATGCGGATGTTGCGAGCTCGAGGAATGTGGCTGCAGTGACTGCGAATGCGAGCTTTGCGTGAGCTAACGCGAATCGCAGAACACTCGACACGAACCGGCCCGTCGCCTCGCTCGCGAGGCGACGGCCTTTCACGTCAAAAATTGGTGCCACCCACCAATTTCGCCTTTTCAATCGGTGCCAGGCACCTACTTCGGTGGCTGGCACCGTTTTTGATTGTGGCTGGCACCGATTTTGATTTTTATAGGCACGCTCGGCATCGTAGCTTGGCTGCGGAACTATTGCATCTGCCAGCCTTAAAAGGCTCATTGGCGTGGTAAAGCCTTGCGAAAGAAGAGTACTGCAAGCGGCATCTACAAACACGTTGCGCTCAGACAGCGATGTGCTTCTTACGTTGATCATCAAGATTATCCGCCCGCTCAGATGCGCCGACATATGCGTTCGGATGCATTAAATAAAGCAAGCGGAGGCTCTCGATTGGCCGCGGTGCCAATGGTGCCCCGTCCGCTCGGCATCAGCTTGCATCGACTCACGCCGACCAATGCAGCTTGATTGACCAAAGTATGCGTTCCAGTGCCATACGATTTCTCGCCACATCGACACGTCGATCCCCAGTGACTCAAGCGTTTTGGCGAGACTCCTGGGAACTTTCACTTTGTCATTTCCGTGTTGGGCAACCCAGCGGAGCAACCGAACATAATCGCTTAGTGACAGACTCAGGAAACCGCGATCGCTGCTTCGAAATCCTTTGGTGTGCGACTGGGGATCGTTCGAGAGCGTGCCGGAGTCGAGCGGCAGCGGAGCAAGCCATCCGTCACGAAGTACCTGACGTCCGGTCGGATTCGCACGCTTGGAACCCTGCTGTTGACGAAGTGACTCGACCGGAGTGTCGCGAGTCGCCTGTCCCGCTGCTTCGGTTGGAATCGGCTTCAAATCGAAGGCGGCCGAATCAATCTGCTTGCCTTTTGCCGCTTC
>NZ_BAABRO010000017.1 GCF_039545035.1 Novipirellula caenicola | reverse complement strand
CATACCTGTTCCCATCCCGAACACAGAAGTCAAGCTTTCTGAGCCGATGATAGTGCATACCAGCGTGAAAGTAGGTATTGCCGGATTTTTAAAACTCTCTTGCAGCTTTGCTGCAAGAGAGTTTTTTAATGCGCGGACGGGAGCTCGATCGACGCCTCGCCCCAAAAAGTGTCACCCTCCCTCCGGGAGGGTCGGCCGCTGAAAGCGGCCGGGGAGGGTGGTGAAACCATGTTTGCACGATCCACCACTAACACTCCGAGCCCCACCCAGAGCCGGCTGCCGCCGACTCTGACCTCCCCATAGGGGAGGTGAATTCAGATTCACCCTCCCTCCGGGAGGGTCGGCCGCTGAAAGCGGCCGGGGAGGGTGGTGAAACCATGCGTGCACCGTCCACCACTAACACTTCGAGCCCCACCCAGAGCCGGCTACCGCCGACTCTGACCTCCCCACAGGGGAGGTGAATTCAGACTTCACCCTCCCTTCAGGGAGGGTCGGCCGCTGAAAGTGGCCGGGGAGGGTGGTGAAACCACGCTTGCACCATCCATCTCTAACACTCCGAGCCCCACCCAGAGCCGGCTGCCGCCGACTCTGACCTCCCCAAGGGCGAGGTGAATCGTTTGAGCGCGCACATAACCTCCCGGGGGCTACGAGCCTCACTTGGTTTGTTATCATCTGCTGCTTACCTCAACCCCAATAGTCTTCTGTTTAGGATCGATCGCATGCTGAAAACTGCTTTGCTCTTGTTGCTCTTTGTTTCCATGACCCTTAGTGCTAATGGCGATGAGGTTCCTTCGGAGGACAAAGACACCAAACTAAAACCTGGCCCAGTCGATCCGCAAGAAAAAGAAAAGCCGGGGGCGATCGATGAAGATGCGAACTCCGAATTCAAGAAGACCGATTCGGGTCTGAAGTACCGCATCCTCCGTAAGAGCGACAAAGCCAAACCGACGGCGAAAGACAGCGTCGAAGTCCACTACAAGGGATGGCTGGATGATGGCACCATTTTCGATAGCTCTTATCGTCGCGCGTCGAAGATTTCATTTCCGCTGAGCGGCGTGATCAAAGGATGGACCGAAGGGATGCAGCTTGTCGGCGAAGGGGGAATGATTGAATTGGAAATTCCTGCCTCACTCGGCTACGGCGCTCGCGGTGCTGGCGGCGTGATTCCTCCGAATGCAACGTTGCACTTTGTCGTCGAGCTCTTCGAGATCAAATAGCTTGACTTCGCGATTGCGACTTTCATCGACAAACCATTGCCCCCGGCCGAACTGCGTTGCACGCAGAGATGGCCGGGATTTTTTTTGTCGGTTTACTTGTTTAGCGGACCCCCAAGCTGCTTAGGAATGCGGGCACTTCGACACTCGCTTTGCCTCGGATTGATTCATCGAACACGGCGGAATTCGGCGTTTCGTCGAGATTGATTTCGATTTTCCGGCAACTCGGCTTGGTTTGACGAACGATTCCGGCGGCGGGATAGACGACGGCCGAGGTTCCGATCGCGACAAACAGGTCGGCTTGGTTTGCGGCTGCTTCGATTTGCTCGAGCCCCAAAGGCATTTCACCAAACCACACAACATGCGGACGTAGCGTCCCGCGGATGTCTGGCCGCGCGGGGTGCGGGGTTGATTCGTCGAGATCATCTCGCCACGGAAATACTTCTCCGGTGCGGACGCAGCGGGCTTTCAAAAGTTCGCCGTGCATCGCCAACACTTTCTTGCTGCCAGCGCGGACATGCAGATCATCAATGTTTTGCGTGACGAGCAAAAAATCGTCCTGGTGCGCGGCCTCGAACTCCGCCAACGCTCGGTGGGCTGCGTTTGGTTGGATTTTTGCATCCAACAAGCAACGCCGTCGCTGGTTATAGAAATCGTGGACCAAAGCCGGATTCCGCTGAAACGCTTGCGGCGTGGCAACATCTTCAAAACGATGTCCCTCCCACAATCCATTTGCATCGCGAAAAGTCGGTACGCCCGATTCAGCTGAGATGCCGGCGCCGGTCAAAATCAGAATCTTCATCGATATTCAAAAGGGGTTGGTTGGATCGGTGTCAGGGTCGTTTTGGCTGCGATCGTGATCCCAGCGGGAACCTCTCACAAGCTTCGATTTCTATTGTGCAGCATGAAGCCGTCTGTGCTAACCTAGGAGGGTGCCGAAACACCCACAAGAAGCTCTCACGGCCGCTCCCGCCTCCATCGACGTCCAATCCCACCCGCACTCGATAGACTTTCGCTATGGCCACAGTCACCACTTCGATGAGCCGTCGTAAAACAGTGTCGGTGGGCGTCGTTTTTCAATTGGCTTCTTTTTCACTTGCCGCATTCTCTCAGGAACCTGGATCGGTCGATTTTTTCGAGAATCGCATCCGCCCTGTGCTAGTCAAGCATTGTTACGAGTGCCATTCGGCGAAATCGGATGACCTTGGCGGCTCACTACTTCTGGATTCCTCGGGAGGCATGACGCAGGGTGGCGACAGCGGACCTGCGATCGTTAAGGGCCATCCACAACAGAGTCTGTTGGTGTCCGCGATCCGCTACGAATCATCCGAGATGCCACCACAGGGAAAGTTGCCTGACCAGGTGATTGCGGATTTCGAACAATGGATTACCGCGGGCGCAGTCGATCCCCGAGACCAGCCAACCAGCATTCCCACCGCAACGCCTGCGATCGACATCGAAGCGGGCAAACAGTTTTGGGCGTTTCGCCCGATTCAAGCCCCAGCAATCCCCGACGCCATCGTGCGACCGAGCGATACCGGATCGACTACTTCCCTAAGCAAATCCAAACCGACCAGCAGTTCGCTGATCGATTGTTTCTTGGACGCGGAACTCGCAAAAGCATCGATCGCCGAAAATGAACTCGCCTCACCTGACATCCGCTTGCGTAGATTGTGCTTTGATCTGACCGGGCTACCTCCGAATCTCGAATTGCAACGGGCGTGGAGCGAAGATCCATCACCGCAACATTGGATCCAGATTGTCGATCAACTGTTGAGCTCCATTGAGTTCGCTGAACATTGGGCACGTCATTGGATGGATTTGGCTAGGTATGCCGACAGCAACGGTGCCGACTTCAACGCCACGCATCATGACGCTTGGCGTTATCGCGACTACTTAGTTCGCTCGTTTGCCGAAGACCGCTCGATTGACGAAATGATCCAACAACAGATTGCTGGCGACTTGCTGCCCTCGTCGACCGATTCGCAGCGTTT
Source organism: Novipirellula caenicola (assembly GCF_039545035.1). Classification (NCBI taxonomy): domain Bacteria; kingdom Pseudomonadati; phylum Planctomycetota; class Planctomycetia; order Pirellulales; family Pirellulaceae; genus Novipirellula; species Novipirellula caenicola. Next base: position 149,222 of record NZ_BAABRO010000017.1, on the reverse strand, counting down.
CGACAACCTTGTGGCCACCACGTTTCTGATGTTGGGAACCAAGATGCTGAGTGAACGCGACAAGGTAAAACTGGAAATGGATGTCGTTGACGAGCAGATCGATACGGTGGGGCGAGCGTTCCTAGGGCTGACGCTTGGCTGTGCTCGCTGCCACGATCACAAATTTGATCCGGTTCCGACGCGAGACTATTACGCATTGGCCGGAATTTTTCGCAGCACGCAAACGCTCAATGGCGAAAGCCAAAAGTACGTCAGCACGTGGAACAAAACGCCCCTGCCGACCAGCGAGCAACATCGACAAGCGATCGCGAATCACAATCAACATCAAAAAACACTCGAGTCCGACTTGAAGCGACTCGACAGCGAGTTGGCGGCACTGAAAAAACGGATCACGCCCGACGGATTGGTGCTGGACGATGAGGAAGGCAAAAAATCAGGGCAATGGAAAGCGTCGACTCTTTTTCACACGTTCGTCTCCAAAGGCTATGTGCATGACAACAACGGCGAGAAGGGAAAACTGAAGGTCGAATTTTCGGTGCGTCTGCCAGAGACCGGACGTTACGAGGTTCGGTTAGCGGGATCCCCAGGGTCGAACCGTGCCTCGCGGGTGCCTGTCTCGATCCGCGATGCAAACGGCGATCATGAGGTATTCGTCAATCAACGGACCGCAGCGATCAATGAGATTTGGAACTCGCTGGGTGAGTTCCATTTCAACACGGACCAAGACGCCATCGTTACCATCGGCAACGCAGACACCGATGGCTATGTGATCGTCGATGCGATCCAGTTTCGCCGAGTCGACGTCGCCGAGAAGGGAACGGAAAAACCGGAAGCAGATCCTCGTGTCACCCAAGCGATTGAGCAAAAAAGCAAAGAGCGTGATCAGGTTCAAACGAAGCTCGCGGAGCTTAAAAAAAATCCACCGGCCCCGTTGCCTTTGGCGATGGCTCCGCGAGACCGAAGCAGTGACAAGACGATGGATTGCCGGATTCATATTCGCGGCGAAACGGCGAACTTGGGCGAGATCGTGCCTCGCGGCTTCTTGCAAGTCTGCAGCGGCGGCACTGCCACGATCGCGTCACCTCGTGGCAGCGGACGCTTAGAACTGGCCGATTGGTTAACCGACCCGGACAATCCGCTTGTCGCTCGCGTGTTTGTCAATCGTGTTTGGATGCATTTGATGGGCGAGGGGATCGTGCGGACGGTTGATAATTTCGGCATGCAAGGCGAACGTCCTTCGCATCCAGAATTACTCGACTTTTTGGCGTCCGATTTCCTGCGCAGCGGTTGGCAATTGAAACCATTGATACGCCGGATTGTGACGACGCAAGCCTATCAGCGTTCCTCTGCGCTCAATCCACGTGCATGTGAGATTGATCCCGAGAACCGACTGCTGTGGCGAATGCATCGTCGGCGTTTGCCAGCCGAAGCGATTCGCGACACGATGCTTGTCGCTGCGAACCAACTCGATCGCACTGCCCGCTTTGAACCGATGAAAGGGATGGGGGTATTGGTTTCGAATAACAATAGCGACAGCGATGCCAAGATCGGATCCAACTCACCAACATGCCGCACACTGTACATGCCGGTGGTTCGCGGCTATGTGCCGGCGTTATTAACCGCGTTGGACGCAGCCGATCCGGATTTGCTGGTCGGAAAACGCCCGACCACCAATGTGCCGGGTCAAGCGTTGGTGTTGATCAATAGTCCTGAAATCAATCAATGGTCCGAGACGACGGCGGAGCGAATCTGCAATGAACACCGTGATTTTCCGACGCGAATCGAAGCCGCCTATCGACGTTGTTTCCAGCGGTTGCCAACGGCAGAGGACCATCGATTGGCCACTGATTTTTTCGCCGGCCAAGAAGACTCCGCTTCACGATGGCATGCATTCGTTGCCGCGATGTTCGCCGCAACGGAATTCCGTTTACTCGATTAGCACTTTGATTCGGTAACTCCTCTGGCTGCTGCGATTTGAAGCGGAACCCCTGCAATCCATCCGACAAGCAATGCAAAAGGTTCGAACATGACGATCTCTCGACGACGCTTCCATACCGCTGCGAGTATCGGACTGGGTTCGCTGGTAGTCACAGCACCATCGCTTGTTTCGTCATGCGGTGCCGCCGCAATCCAGACGCCTCATGTGCCACCACGAATCAAACGTGTGATTTTTTTATTCATGCATGGCGGTCCGAGTCACATCGATACATTCGATTACAAACCGATGCTGGCCAAGCAGGACGGAAAACCGCTGCCGTTTGCGTTGCCTGCCAATATTGACGCAGCGCCGACCCTGATGAACGGCCCATGGAAATTCAAACGGCGTGGCGAATCAGGACTTTGGGTCAGCGATTTGCTGCCACACATGGCATCCGAAATCGACTCGATGTGCGTCATCCGCAGCATGCATACCAAGGGACAATCGCATGGCCAAGCGGTCGGCATGATCAACACCGGAAGCGACAACTTGGTTCGTCCGAGCGTGGGAGCGTGGATCAGTTACGCGTTAGGCAGCGGCCATCCCGACTTGCCCGCGCACGTGGCGATCTCGCCAGCGACGGCGCATGGCGGACCACGTAATTACGGCGCTGCGTTTCTGCCGGCGATGCACCAGGCGACCGTGATCGGACGTAACGGGCGGTTCGGTGACGGCAAGATCCCGTTTCTCGACAGCCGCGAAGACGAAGCGTCGTTACGTGAACGATTCAATCTGATTCAAGCGATGAACCGGCAACATTTGACACGCAGCGGCGTCGATCGCGAAATCGAAGGAGCGATCGAAGCGGTCGACTTGGCATCACGCATGCAAAACGCTGCACCGGAGGTGATGGATTTGAACAATGAATCCGCGGCAACACAGCGTGATTACGGGATCGGTGAAAAGTCGACCGATTCGTTTGGTCGTGGATGCTTGTTGGCGCGTCGATTGGCCGAGGCGGGCGTGCGGTTCATCAGCGTTAGCAGCGGTCAAGTGTGGGACCAACATGGCAACTTAAAAGACGGTCACAACAAAAACGCGGCGGCCACGGATCTGCCCGTTGCAGCGCTGATTCGCGACCTAAAACGCCGTGGTTTGTGGGACGAAACGCTTGTCGTGTGGGGTGGCGAGTTTGGCCGAACGCCGGTGGTGCAAGGCAAAAATGGACGCGACCATAACCCTCAAGGCTTTACGATGGTGTTGTCCGGCGGTGGCGTCAAAAGCGGGTTTGCGTACGGCGAAACCGACGATTTTGGCTACTACGCTCGGACCGATCGGGTGCACATGCACGACCTACATGCCACGCTGTTGCACTTGCTCGGGATCGACCACACACGTTTGACGTATCGCTACGCGGGCCGTGATTTCCGTCTGACCGATGTTGCAGGCCGTGTCGTCGAGGAGATTTTGGTGTGATGGTTGTTCAAGACGCAGAGCAGACACTGCGGCCAACGATTGGCTAGGTTACTTTGGTCAATTTTTCCAGCGGCACGTAGTACCGAACGTAACGGCCACCGTCGCTGAACCGTTCCCCTTTTTGATTTTCCACCAGCACGGTCGCACGACGCGTGATGCGATTGACGCGTCCGAGCATGTTGTGTCCATCGTGGTAAAATCGAACGCGGTCTCCGACGCGAACATCAAATTTGATCAACGCGCGTTCGCGCTGTGTGATCAGATCGTGCCGATAATCGCGATGGTCAAAGTAGCGACGCGCGATCGATTGGAAGCGATTTTCATTGCAATTGCCGCTGTTCCAAATCAGCATTTCGATCAGGTGTGTGAATTCGTGTTCGGCGATCCGCTGCATCGCTTCGAGTCGGTTGCGACAAACCCGGCCTGTCACCTCGACCGGACGATCGACGTCCTCGAACGTTTGGAACAGCAACGTCGACGAGAGGATCAATTCGAAATTGCGTTGCCGATTGATGCCGTGGGGATAGTGAGTGACCAATTTACCGGCGACCCGCGTCATCCGTGACGAAAAACCGAACGACAATCCTTCGGCGCGGGCGGTTGGCAGAATTTTCCCTGCGAAGAACCGCTCGTCATACATTTGGATCATCCGCACCAAGTCATCACGCCCGACTTTGGTGAAGTTGGGCTGGCGAATCAAACGGCTCAGCGAGAGTGTTTGTTCGTAGATCTCGCGTTGCCAGGTGTGGATCTGGCTAGTGGTGAAGCGACGTGTGGCGACTTCGTCTGCCAAACGCTGCAAAACATTCGGATCGCGCGGAGGGATCGTCGACGCGGCCCCGACAGCAAAGGGGGATGCCGCCCGCTCGCGGATGGTTTGCGGTGGGGACGATGAGGGTGAAGACGGTTTGCCGGCATTTCGCGGCGCGGCAGCCGCGGACGATTTTTTCGCTGGCTTGGCCGAAGAGCGATGGCTTTGCTGCGAAGACTTTTTAGCCGGTTGATTCATCATTCACCAAAACAACGAGTTGATTTCCGCCGTGAAATTGCTCAGTGAATCAGGTTTTGCCAGTTTGACCGTTCCCTTTTCACGTTTTTTCTCGCTCCGGAGCTTGAGAATTGTTTGACGCTTCGCCCCTGTGTCTGAGATAATAGAGCAAACCAACTCTTCTCGGACCACATCGATTTTTGCGGTGTGCACAGCATCTCACGGGTAAATTGAATGATTCATCGCGCGGCAACCCACATCGACTCGTCGCATCCGCACGCTCAGGAACGCCATGTCGTGTTGTTTTTGGCGATTTTGGTAGCCGCGATGGGCTACTTCAGCGTGCAAGTCCAGGCCCAAGAAGCGAAATACGACACGATCCCGATGATCGAAGCGTTCAAGAAAGATGCAACGATCAAGCGGATGGAGCGGGCGGCAGGCTCGTTTGCGAGCCACCGCGGCGACGTCAACGCGTTCGCGGAAAAACGCGTGGCAGAGGCGTATTTCAGGAACTACATCCCAGCCAAGATGACTCAGCCCGACGCATTGCAAGAAGTCTCGCAGAGCGTCCAAGAGATGATGGGATACCTCAGCCGGGCGCAACGCAGCGGGGGGCCAGCGGGGATTGAGGTTTTGAAATGGGTTTTCAGTGGGATGAAGACCGTCGCCGAGGGGAATTACTCGCCGATGGCGCGAATCAACGCAGTTTTAGTGCTCGGCCGATTGGATATTCGCCAAGCCAATCTGCTGAATCAGCAGCCCCCGGTTCCTTTGTCGTACTCGCTTCCGATTTTGATCAAATTGTACGAGGACGAGACCAATGCGGAAGGGATTCGCGCCGCGGCTCTGCATGGCATTCGCCGCTACGTGACCTACGGTTTTTACACGCTCGACGACGCTCAACGCGCCAAATTAACCAAACTGATGACCGAGCTTCTGGATGCTCCGGTGCCAGCAAATCGCACCGAAAAAGCGCATGCATTTTTGCAGCGATACGCTGTCGACATCCTTGATTTTGCCCGTTCCAGCGCGTCGCCGGACCTTGCCAAAAAGCTGGTCAGCATCAGCACGGACCAGAAACGCCCGAACATGATCGCGGCTTATTCAGCGGCTCGCGCCGGGAAAATGAAGGAATTGAAGGGCCAAGTCGCCTCGCCAAGCGACGTGCTCGAGAGCTGGTCCGCACGTGTTTGGTTGGCGCTGCAAGACGAACTAAAACGCCTCAAATCGCTTGAACGCCCACGGCAAGCTGCTGTCCAACCGTCGACTCCCGATTCGCACCTGCGGCTGACCGACAAACCGGTCAAGCCCAGCGGCGGACGGATGGGAATGGAGGGCTACGATGATATGGAGGGACCAGGCGGCATGATGGCCGGAGGTGGAATGGAATCTGATATGGGGATGGATATGGGCATGGGGATGGACATGGATATGGGCATGGATATGGAGATGGGCATGGACATGATGGGAGGCGAGTATGGGATGGGAATGTCGATGGCCCCCGTCGCAATCCCGCAAAAGCCCGAGGTAACTGCATCCCGCAAACGGTTGCTGCATATCATCCAACAACTGCACATCGGTGCGAGCGGAACCCCAACGCTGGGCATCCCTAAAACGCCTGCGGGGCTGCTGGCATCGGTCGACGCGAAAGACAAGACGGTCGTCGAAAAATGGCTCGCCGACATGCAATTGGTGGTGGAGGCATTGAACGACCAAACCAAGTCCGACGAGAAGCTATTTATGGAAGGATTGGTCGAACAGATCGAGATTGTCAAAGAAATGGCGGGCCCCACCGCACTTGAAATCGAGCGAGAAAAGGCCAAGGAAATGGAGTTGGCTGGGATCGCGGTGGACGCGGTCGTGGATGCCGATTTGGCCGTCGATGCAGCGCCAGCCGTGGCCGCAGACCCAATGGTCGAAGCGGCAAAGATCGCAAATCCCGCTGGCATTGACCCCGCGGCAATCGACGCAGCCGCCGCTGTGGCGGCACCAGCAGCTCCGGCAAACGCAGTGGCCCCCGCAGACGCGGCGCCGGCAGCAGCAGCGCCCGCAGCAGCGCCCGCAGCAGCGCCCGCAGCAGCAGACGCCGCAGTGGACATCCCGGCGTTGGAAGATCTGCAGTAGACACAAGCAGATTGTCGCCGTTGTGGGTGTGGGCCGTAAAACACCGGTAATTGATGCGGGACTCGGCCGTTGATGCGTAAACGGCTGATCGAATCGGTGAAGCTTTCTTCCGCTAGCCCCCTTTGCCACACTCGGCGGCAATTCGTGCTGCCCCGTAACGGCTTGTAGATTTACTGAGCCGTGACGCGTCAGCGGCCGGGGCCCACGCGTTACCCGTTGCCTTAGGGCTCACTGGCGCGATGTGCATTTGGATTGAATCAACAAGTCGGTAACGACTTGTTGATTTAGTCGTACGATGGACTTCCTAGTCCGTCGAATACACCATTGACGGACTAGAAAGTCCATCATACACCCGTTACCGCAGGAAACTTCATTAAATCAACAAGTCGGTAACGACTTTCGCTTCGTCCACGCTCTGGCGAGCGTAGCTACGGACCGCAATTACCGGCACTAAGTGCTTTACAGCGTTGGGTTTGCGAGCGGATTACTGGCTCGCGATGGCACCATCGATGGCGATCGTTTCGCTGAAATCGTAGGGATGGAACGACCTGCCGATTTGGGTCGCCAGCATGTTTAGGTACAGTTTGCGAAAGCGTGATTCGGTGGTTTCGCTGGTGTATTGGCCTGCCGTGGTCGGATACGTGTATTCGTCCAAATCTCGGCGATACAGCACATCGCCCGAGGCCACGTCGATCACCACCACGCTGGCGTCCGCACGACCACGATACAGCGTCGCTCCGTCGCGAAGTCGCAGATTCCGCAGTTCAATGCCGATGACCTTGTCGGCCTTGACCCCTTTGCCAATCGCCGCAAAGTCAACTTTATCCCACCCGTTGCTGTCACGCCAATCGGCGATTTCGTCTTCGCGAACCAGACGCACATCGGACAGTTCTCGCGTCAAAATTTCGCCGACATAGCGACTCAGCAGCCGAGCCGAGATGTTGTCCGAATACTCGCTATTGTCCGCCAGTGTGACGATCGCGAGACGGCATTTTTGCAGCTTTTTGGCGTCTTTGTAGTCTGCGGGGATCTTATCCGCACCGACCGCATGGATGAAGTTGGACATCAACCCCAAACACCCGGTTTGCGTCACCAACAACATCAACAGCAGCAGACTCAGACCGGAAACGGCGGCTGCAGAACGGGCGAATCTGGGTTTAGTCATCTCTAGCGAATCCTTTCGCATCACCGAACCGATGGCTCGAGCCACAGCAGGCCAGGCCAACAACGCGATTCATTTTTAAAAGCAAACAGTGTCAAAATCAGTGCATACGCTTTTTCACCGACTCATTGCCACACCGATTTTTTAAAACTGAAACGATCGCTGGATTCTGTCCGCTCGACCGCCGATAGCAATCAGATCAATAATCAGGATGTTGGTTGAGATAAAAATCGGGTCAAAACGCAGCCGAGTCAGCGGTAGAGGCGAAAGAGCCAATCGCAAAGCGTGATCAATCCGATCCCGATTGCGGCAATGGCTGCGGTTTTTTGATATCGCATGACATCCACACGGGGATTGACGAAAACCGCCGCCGAAAGCAGCACGACCCAACAAGCCACCATCGCCAACAGGAACCCGCCCACATTCGCTTGAACACTTTGCCACCAATGACCTTGGGTAAAGTGTGCCCAGGACGTCGTCATCCCACACGCGGGGCAGCGAATCCCGAACAGGATTCGCGACGAGCAGGGGGGAAGACCGAGCTGTTGATGGGTTCCCAGCCCTTGTTCGCTCGGACTCAGCTGGCTGGCCGTCACCAACAAAGCGAACGGCACGATCCCGACCAGTAGCGAAAATCCTCGTAAAAGCCCACGTTTTACTAGCAAAACTCGCTCCCAAATCGAACGACCACACCCTGTAGCGTGTTAACTGAAAGAGAAAATGAAAAGAATTTTCACGAAACGTTCAACAGCCGTTGACGCAACAGGAAATCACACGTAAATTCTCCGCCTTCCACCTGGGCGAACAATCGCTCCGGGACAAGAGTGTTCTAGCGTGCCTGGCTCAGTGAAACAACAGCCAAGCATGATCAGAACGAAACAAATCCCTTACCCTATATTTCGACGGACTTGCGATCGTGTCAGCCGGTGCTAGTGAGGTTATCCGAATTCGTATGGAGGCATACGATCACTCTGTGCTGGATATTAGTGCACAGGAAATCGTCGATACGGTAAAGCGTACGCACAGCGAAGTACATGGGCCGATCCCATTGCCGACTCGCATTGAGCGATACACGGTATTGTCGGGCCCTTTTGTAAATAAGAAATCTCGTCAACAATACGAGATCCGGACGCACAAGCGTCTCATTGACATTGTCCAGGCTACAGCCAAGACGATCGAAGCACTTAACAAATTAAGCCTTCCGGCCGGTGTTGATATCAAAATCAAGGCATCAGCACGCTAAAGCCGACTGGTCAATCGCCGAGCGGAACTGCCTGCTGCTCAACATCAAAGGGCAGCTCTTCCGAAACTCTCTAGCGTTTCGTTGGTTGTTCCCCGGCAATATTTGCACTCAGTTTTAAGAAGCAACGGTTTCCGAAATGAACGGAAGTCGAGTCGATAACCACAGTGTCTTGTGTCGCACCTAAGCTGCGACGCATCTCAGGCTTTGCAGGTTCGCCTCGACGATCTTGGGTTCCAAAACACGAACGACGGACGTCCCGCGGAATGACGGGGCGAGATGAAAGATATGTCACCATCAATTCTCGGCAGAAAGGTCGGGATGACTCAGGTCTTCCTGGAAGACGGCACGTCGGTACCGGTAACGGTTATCCAGGCTGGCCCCTGCCATGTCCTGCAACTGCGAAGCGAAGAGCGTGACGGTTACCGAGCAGTTCAATTGGGATTCGAAGACAAGCCACGCCGCCTGGCGATCCGCAGTGAGCGGGGTCACGTCGCTAAGCTAGATAGCAAGCGAAGCAAGAGTCGCGCCGCCGCTGGCGTTGAAGCGACTGCCAAGGCAGGATGTGAGCCGCAACGATACATCCGCGAATTCCGAGGCGAAAGCGACCTCGAAGTTGGTGCAACTGTCACGGTTGACCAGTTCGCCGAAGTCAAAAAAGTCGACGTCACCGGCACCAGCAAAGGCCGCGGTTACTCGGGTGTCATGAAACGACACAACTTTGCAGGTCAACGAGCGTCGCACGGTGTCAAGAAGTGTCACCGTTACGCGGGTAGCACGGGCTGTTCTGCAGCACCGAGCCGCGTCTTCAAGGGCCTCGCGATGGCAGGTCAATACGGCAACACAAAGACGACTGTACGGAACCTGGAACTGGTTCGCATCGACGCCGAGAACAATTTGTTGCTCGTCCGCGGTGCTGTCCCTGGACCTAACGGTGGTTTCGTTTCGGTCCGCCAAACTAACAAGGTGGGTTAAAGCATCCGATGGCATCTCTAACCATTTACAATGCTGCCGGCAGCGAAGTCGGGCAGTACGATATCGATACCGAAACAATCGCCAACCGCGTCAACAAGCAATTGTTGCACGATGTCGTTGTGATGTACCAGGCAAACAAACGCCAAGGTTCGCACAACACTCGTACTCGCGGCCAGGTGAGCGGCACGACCAAGAAAATGTACCGCCAAAAAGGTACGGGCAACGCTCGTGCCGGCAGCAAGCGAACCAACGTTCGCCGCGGTGGTGGTGTAGCTCGAACGGTCAAGCCTCGTGATTACAGCTATCGTTTGCCTAAGAAGGCGGTTCGGTTGGCAACTCGCATGGCCATCCGCTCGAAAATCGACGACGGCGAAGTGCTGGTGATCGACAACCTCGGTTTCGAAAAACCAAAGACCAAAGAGATGGCGACGATCCTGAAGGCCTTGGGGCTGGAAGGCTCGAGCACCTTGGTTGCCACCGCTGACCAAGACATGGTGGTTTACAAGAGTGGTCGCAACATCGAAGGTGTCAGCGTCCATCCCGTTCGCGACCTGAACGCATTGGAAATCTTGCGTCCCAAGCGGATGCTGGTCACCAAAGACGCGATGGACAAGATCAAAGACGGAACATTCGCTGGCACGCAAGCCAGTGCCGAGTAGAGCGAAAGCTCATCCGCAGGCGATCGACTCGGTCAAACAACTTGATCGAGTCGGACAAGTCGCAACCGCAGCACAAACAACGTATTAGCCGAGCGAAGAAACCATGGCACACATTACTCCCCCCGCACCATCAAGTCCGATCGAGCTGGAACCTCACCAGGTTCTGCTTCGCCCGCTCGTGACTGAAAAAGGGGTTCACCGGGCTACCCGAAACAATCAATACGCATTCCAAATTCATCGCGACGCTACCAAGCTGGACGTGAAGAAGGCTGTCGAGACCCTGTTCAACGTCAAGGTTGAAAAGGTTCGCACACAGACGCGGAAGGGCAAAACACGCCGATACCGTTTCCGAGCTGGCCGCACTGCGGACTGGAAGAAGGCAATCGTCAAGCTGGGCGAAGATCACCGCATCGACTTCTTCTAGCACCCACCGGCAGCCGTATCGCTGCAACCAACGAATATCACTGACCACTGCAAACTGTTAACTGCTGACTGAATCATCATGGGAATCCGAGTCTACAAACCGACAAGTGCTGGACGCCGAAACGCGTCAGTAAGCGACTTTGCCGATTTGACTCCTGGTGCCAAGCCAGAGCGAAATTTGCTTCGACCGAAGCGAAAAACGGGCGGCCGCAACAACCAGGGCAAGATCACAGCACGTCACCGTGGTGGCGGTCATAAGCAAAAGTACCGCGTCATCGATTTCCGTCGTGCGAAAGACGGGATGCCCGCGGTCGTGGATTCGGTCCAGTATGACCCCAACCGTTCGGCGCGAATCGCATTGTTGAAGTACGCCGATGGTGAAAAGACGTATGTCGTCGCCCCCGCTGGCTTGAAAGCTGGCGATACCGTACAAAACGGCCCTGAAGCCGCTCCTGTCGTAGGCAATTGCTTGCCGCTGAAGTACATCCCGCTGGGAACTTCGGTGTGCTGCATCGAATTGCGTGCAGGTCGTGGTGCCACACTTTGCCGATCCGCCGGAACGCAAGCGACCTTGATGGCTCGCGAAGCAGACTGGGCTCAAATTTCATTGCCAAGCGGTGAAATCCGTCGTATCCCAAGTGTTTGCCGAGCGACCATTGGTCAGGTTGGCAACAGCGACCACATGAACGTCCGACTTGGTAAAGCAGGTCGTTCACGATGGCTCGGACGTCGGCCGCATGTTCGCGGTACCGCGATGAACCCGATCGACCATCCGCACGGTGGTGGTGAAGGTCGAACCAAGGGTGGTCGTCACCCGGTCAGCCCACAAGGCAAGAGTGCCAAGGGTGGAGCGACTCGCCAGAAACGCAAACCAAGCAACAGCTCGATCGTACGCCGACGCAAGAGTCGTCGTTATGGCCAGTTGAAGCTACACAAGTAAGACATTCACCAGGAACACTTTCCTCTGGGTTCAAAGCCACGTTGGTTTGAACCTGGCATTTTGAAATTGATTGATTTATGAGCCGCAGCAGCAAAAAAGGCCCGTTCGTCGACCCGAAGTTGTTCTTCAAGGTCCAAAAGCAACTCGAAGGTGGACGTGCCGAACCAATCAAGACTTGGGCTCGTGCATGCACGATCGTGCCTGAGTTCGTGAACATCACGTTCATGGTTCACGATGGCCGCAAGCACGTGAAGGTGCTTGTTTCCGAAGACATGGTTGGACACAAGTTAGGCGAATTTGCTCCGACGCGAACCTTCAAGGGTCACGGCGGCAAGGGCGGCAAGAAGTAACACGTTGGTGTAACCGAACACGAGATAAGTTATGGCAAGTTTCACAGCACATTACCGGAACGCAAGAATCAGCGCACAGAAAGTGCGTCTTCTGGCGAACTTGGTCCGCGGCATGTATGCCGACGAAGCACTTGACACCCTCAAGTTCCAACCCCAACGTGGGGCTCGGATGCTCGAGAAATGCATCAAGAGTGCGATCGGCAACGCCCAAGACCCCGACCAGAACGATGGCCGCAGTCACCGGATCGAAGAATTGGTGCTGACCGACGTCCGCATCGATGGCGGCCCGATGCTCAAGCGTATCCGCCCTCGTGCTCGCGGCACCGCGTTCATGATCAAAAAGCGAAGCAGCCACATTCACGTTGGCTTGACGCCGATTGACGAAGTTTAACCCGATCCAATTTGACGAATCGATTGCTTCGCCGGGCGACAGCAGCGGCGAAATCATACCAATCCCGTTAGAAAGAACACACGAGTCCTAAGTTATGGGTCAAAAAGTCAACCCGATTGCGTTTCGACTAGGCGTTACTCGCAGCTGGAATAGCCGCTGGTATGCGTCGAAGCAAGACTTTGCGGACCTGTTGGTGGAAGATCGCAAGCTGCGTGAATTCATCACCAAGCACCCCAAAAAGACACAATACAAGAACGCGGGTATCGATCGCATCGAGATCGAACGAACGCGTGACGAAGTCCGAGTGATGTTGTACGTCGCACGACCAGGTTTGATCATCGGCAAGAAGGGTCAAGAAATTGAGATCCTGCAAGCCGAACTGCAAAACTTGATCGGACGCCGAATCAACTTGAAAGTCGAAGAAGTCGGCCGTCCTGAGCTGCAAGCTCAATTGGTGGCCGAGGACATCGCACAACAGTTGGCCAAACGATCGAGTTTTCGTCGCACGATGAAGCGATCGCTTGAGCAAACGATGGATGCCGGAGCCAAGGGGATCAAGATCCAATTGGCAGGCCGACTCGGTGGAGCTGAAATGGCTCGCCGTGAGAAACAAATTGCGGGTTCGATTCCGTTGAGCACCCTGCAAGCAAAAATTGACTACGGAACGACTGAAGCGATGACGCCACAGGGGCACATCGGGATTCAGGTTTGGATTAATCAAGGTACTTACGGAGACGAATCCGATGGCGCTGATGCCCAAGCGGGTCAAGCATCGAAAAAGCCAAAGAGGTCGCATAAAAGGTAACGCGACGCGCGGCAACACAGTCGTCTTCGGTGACTACGGCATCCAATCGCTTGATGCGGGTTGGATCCGAGCCACGACGATTGAAGCCGGTCGTATCGCTGCCCAGCAATACGTCCGCGGCGAAGGAAAGCTTTACATCCGAATCTTCCCAACCAAGTCAGTGACCAGCACTCCGCTGGAGACTCGGATGGGTAAAGGTAAGGGGGAGCCAGACTTCTGGGCCGCGGTCGTGAAGCCGGGAACCATTTTATACGAACTCAGTGGTGTTACCGAACAACAGGCCAAGGTTTGTTTCGCACGTTTGGCGAGCAAACTGCCAGTCAAAGTTCGGTTTGTCGAACGACGCACTGCCTAATGTGAGTCAGACGCGGCGACCCGATCGATGGTCGCCGCAATGAGTTCGCTAACACCCCAGACATTTCAAAGCTATGACAAAGACAACCGAACTTCGCGAGATGAGCGACGATCAGCTGGAAGCGACAGCAAAAGAAGCGGGTGAGACCCTGTTTCGTTTGCGGTTCCAGTCGCAATCGGAACGCCTCAATACTCCTAGCGAAATCAGAAAAAACCGACGCCTGATCGCGCGGATCAAAACGATCCAAACCGAGCGGTCCAAGGCGAACACAACTAACTCCTAATTTCCCGTCTGCAAACGGGTACTAAAGACCTATGCCAAAGCGCGTCGTTTCCGGAACTGTGACCAGCGACAAGATGAGCAAGACTCGTCGTGTCGAAATCAATCGTGTCGTCAAACATCCGAAGTACAAAAAGTACGTTCGCCGTCGGACTGTATGCCATGTCCATGACGAGAACAACGAATCGGGTGCGGGCGATCTTGTTGAGATCATCGAATCCGAACCCCTTAGCAAGCTGAAGCGATGGCGTTTAGTACGCGTGCTGCAAAAGAGCACCGACGTTGACCTGGCAGCACTGCGTGCGGCTCGCAAAGCGTCGGCCGAAGCGGAAGCCATGGAAGCGTCTCACGCAGGTGAGCCGGACAAGGCGTAAGTGTGCTTGGCACGATGGTGCCAGCGGAACGCCCTCGTCACTGCAAAACAAGCGATCGAGAACCACGGCACGAATCAGCGTGCCACTCGTGAACTTGGCAAGCGGCTTGAAGACCGTACATACCCCATACAATTTTCGTTTAGTAGCGGAATGGCCTCTGGCCACGACAGATCATGATCCAACAAGAATCCCGTCTCGAAGTTGCCGACAACACCGGTGCTCGACAAGTGATGTGCATCAAAGTACTCGGAGGCACCCGCCGCCGTTTCGCTGGTGTCGGTGATGTGATTATCTGCAGCGTCAAAAGCGTGATTCCTGGCAGCGAAGTCAAGAAAAAGGCGATTGTACGTGCGGTAATCGTTCGCACCAAAACGCCAACGCGTCGCCCCGACGGCAGCTACATCAAGTTCGATTCCAATGCAGTCGTGTTGATCGATAAAGATAAAGCGCCTCGTGGAACACGTATCTTTGGTGCGGTGGCTCGCGAACTTCGCGACCGAAGCTTCATGAAGATTGTTAGTTTGGCGAACGAAGTGGTTTAGTCACTAGAAAGTCGCCAGATTCGGGGCCAACTCGCCCCTTTGGAGTCTTGGCTTTCTAGAAAACCACGGTAGATTAAGCAATCCAAATTTTTAACCCAGTACAGATTAGCCATGTTTTTCCGCGTTGATGATGAAGTCCAAGTGACGGCGGGTGCCGACAAAGGGCACAAAGGAAAGATCCTGAAGATCGATCGTAAAGAAAATAAGGTGGTCGTCGAGGGTGCTGGCCGAGTTTGGAAGCACGTTCGCCGCAGCCAAAAAAATCCACAAGGTGGGCGTCTGAACAAAGAGATGCCAATCTCGGCAAGCAACGTGATGTTGATTGATCCGACCACCGGAGCTCCCACCCGCGTTGGCGTTCGCTACTTGGCCGACGGCAGCAAAGAACGATACGCCAAAAAGAGTGGTGCATCGTTGGGCAAAGTGGCTCCTGCACGAGCCCAATACGCGTCGAAGTAGTCGTCGCCCAGATCGCAGATCGTTCGAAGTCGCCCTGTGCGGTGGCTTCAAAGCAAACAATACAACCGTTCAACACATTAGATGTAGCTGAGCCAAAATGGCTGATTCCAAACCACGAATGCAAGTTCGCTATGAAGAGACCGTACGCAAAGCGTTGGTCGAAAAGCATAGCTACGCGAACCCTCACCAAGTCCCACGTATCGAAAAGATCACGTTGAACATGGGTGTTGGAGCTGCAACCGGCGACAAGAAGGTTCTCGATTTGGCAGTGGACGCCATGACGGAGATCGCAGGTCAAAAACCTGTGCTCACGCTGGCTCGCAAATCGATCGCGGGTTTCCGTTTGCGTGAAGGCATGCCAATCGGATGCATGGTCACGTTGCGTCGCCAACGAATGTACGAATTCCTCGATCGTTTGATCTCGATCGTGTTGCCACGAGTCCGTGACTTTCGCGGGATCAACCGTAACGCATTCGATGGCCGTGGAAACTACACACTCGGGTTGAGCGAGCAGTTGGTGTTCTCGGAGTTGAACCCCGACAAGTTCACTCGCCCGCAAGGGATGAATATCACGATCGTCACATCGGCACGTACGAATGACGAAGCTCGTGACTTGTTGGCCGAGTTCGGCATGCCGTTCAAAGCTGAGAAGAAGAAAAAGACAGACGCAGCTTAGAGTCACGCTTCGTCGAGTTGGAACCAGCCGACCTAATATTACGAATCAAAACAAAGACCCCGAATTAATCAACGGAACCAGCGCCCGTGGCAAGTAAATCAAAAATCGCGAAGGCCGCCCGAAAGCCAAAATTTAGCACTCGACAAGAGAATCGCTGCAAATTTTGCGGCCGACCTCGATCGGTGTATCGCAAGTTTGGTTTGTGCAGAATCTGTTTTCGCGAAAATGCCAACATTGGGTTGATCCCAGGCGTTCGCAAGGCCAGTTGGTAATTCAAAGGGGAGAACACGAACTATGATGACAGACCCAATTGCCGACATGCTGACACGAATTCGCAACGCAGTACGCGTTGAGAAGCCGTATGTGGACATCCCAACAAGCCGCGTCAAGCGTGGTATTGCGGACGTCCTCAAACGCGAAGGATTCATCTGGGATTGGAAGGAAGTGGACGAAGAGAATCCTTCGCCAACCCTTCGCCTAGAACTGAAGTACGGCCCCAACGGCGAACGCGTGATCCAATCGATCAAGCGAATCAGCAAGCCTGGTCGCCGGCTTTACAGCCACAGCAAAGAATTGCGTCCGGTACTCGGAGGGATGGGCATTAGCATCATCAGTTCCAGTAAAGGCGTGATCAGCGATCGTGAAGCTCGTCGCGACAAGGTCGGCGGCGAAGTGCTTTGCGAAGTATCCTAACGTCGCATATCGCCCGCAGGGTTGTGAACATCCCTGTGTCCGACGCGAAGTTAATCCAACCTACCATTTGTGCAGTCAGACGGTGTTGATCTCGTAGCAGACAGCACCGCAGATAACGAAGACATAACCATGAGCCGTATCGGAAAAAAGCCGGTTGAAATCGTCAATGGCGCGAAAGTCGCTGTTAACGGCAACGTCATCGAAGTCGAAGGCCCCAAAGGCAAGTTGACGTTCGAACATCGCGACGAAGTGACCGTCACCGTCAACGAAGACGCCAAAGAAGTGGTCGTCACGCGTGACAACGACGAGCGAACCTCGCGTGAATTGCACGGGCTGACCCGTGCGATCATCAGAAACATGATCGAAGGCGTGACCAAGGGTTACGAGAAGAAGCTCGAGATCGTCGGTGTCGGTTATTTGGCTGCCATCAAGGGCGACGTGTTGCAATTGCGTGTTGGTTACGCCAACGAATTGCATCGCAAGATCCCCAGCGATTTGCAAGTCACATGCCCTGACCAAACGCATATCGTGATCCAAGGTTGTGACAAGCAAAGCGTCGGCCAATTTGCTGCCGAAGTGCGAGCATGCCGTACACCTGAACCTTACAAGGGCAAGGGCGTGCGTTACCAAGGCGAATACGTCAAGATCAAGCCTGGTAAGTCGGCTACGAAGTAGTCAAACGGCGTCAAACATAAAACTAGGCATAGAGCTAGCGAATAGAACGATGGACAAGAACAAGAAACTTCAAAAGAAACGACTACGTCGACGCCAACACGTCCGCAACAAATTGCGCGGCAGTGCGGATCATCCTCGACTATGCGTTCAACGATCGCTGAAGCATTTCAGTTGCCAATTGGTCGACGACGATGCAGGCAAGACAATTGCTAGTGCGAGCACTCGTGACAAATCGGTTCGCGAAAGTGTCAGCAATGGCGGAAACAGCGACGCGGCTGCGATGATCGGCAAATTGATTGCCGAACGTGCTACGTCGGCTGGCGTTACAGCGGTCAAACTTGATCGCGGTCATAACAAGTATCACGGACGTGTTAAAGCATTTGCTACAGCGGCGCGTGAAGCTGGACTGCAGTTCTAAAGTTTGATCTAAGTAGATAAAGAAACATTTCCTGAGGACAGAACGATTAGTAACGGACCACGAAACAAGCGTAATTCGGGCGAAGAAAATCATCTCGGTGATTTGCTGGATCGCGTCGTCAAGATCAAGCGTTGTGCTGCCGTTGTGAAAGGTGGTCGACGTTTCAGTTTTGCGGCGATGGTCGTTGTCGGCGACGGCAAAGGCAAAGTTGGCTGGGGCTACGGCAAAGCCAACGAGGTTCCTCCAAGCGTGCAGAAGGCTCAAAAGCAAGCTAGCAACAGCTTGATCGAAGTTCCGCTTGTCGAAGGCAGCATCCCTCATCAAGTTTGGGGCCAATTCGGCGCTGCCAAGGTGGTTCTGATCCCCGCGGGTGCTGGTACCGGTATCATCGCCGGCCAAGCCGTCCGTGCGGTTTGCGAAGCCTCGGGAATCCACGACATTTTGACAAAGTCGTACGGCACCAATAATCCAGTCACCTTGGTCAAAGCGACCATTGACGCACTTTCCAAGCTGCGTACTCGCGAGCAAATCGCTGCTCTGCGAGGCGTGGAACTCGACGAATTGACCGTATAATCCGGTCTTAAAAATCGCCGACTCTTTAGACAACGATCACCATAAGAAATTGATTCAGATTTCGTCATGAACCTTAACGACGTGCACCGCGGGATAACCAAGCACCGCAACCGAAAACGAATTGGTCGTGGACCTGGTAGTGGTACTGGTAAAACCTCCGGTCGTGGCCACAAGGGACACAAGAGCCGCAGCGGTTACAGCCGCAAGCCCAACTTCCAGGGCGGTGCGATGCCAATGTTCCGTCGTATTCCAAAGCGTGGTTTCAACAACCGCTTTGCTACCTCGGTTTTCGCTGTCAATGTCGGCCGCTTGAATGACACATTCGAAGACGGCACCGAGGTCACGCTGCAGTTGTTGGCCGAAAAGGACCTTGCCAAGGGCACCTTTGACGAAGTCAAGATCTTGGGCGATGGCGAATTGACCAAGAAGCTGACCGTTTCGGCTCACCGCTTCAGCAAGTCGGCCGAAGAAAAAATCACCGCAGCCGGCGGCACGGTCAACAAATTGGTTGCCAGGCGGGCTCCGGAAGAACGCGTCGCCGACTTGAAGAAGCAAGCCGCTGCGAAAGCGTAACCTGTTACCAGGAACCGTATTCAAAATTAGATAAAAGGGGTGGATGCGTGCATTCACCCTTTTTTTCATGGACGACCACTCACTTCCCTATCGCTCGAAATCCGCGTAAACGGTAGACTCCGCCGATAGTGGTTTGTGAACCGCATTTCGTTCACACCGTGGGGTGGCCTTTTTAGTGAAGAGGTCGCCATTAGGATTTAGGCAGGCTTACAACGCAAAGACCTGTCCCACACTCTGAGATAGCCTAGACGTATGTTTGAGAAACTACGAATCATTTTTTCGATTCCTGAGCTTCGCAAGAAGGTTCTGCTCACGATCGGCCTGTTGGCGGTCTATCGAATCGGGTTCCACATTCCGTTGCCGATGATCGCGACCAATATGGGCGATGCAGCGGGTGGGGCGGCGTCGGACTTTTTTGAAAAAGTCAGCGTGTTCGCAGCCAGCGACCTTCGTCAAGCGACGATCTTTGGTCTCGGAATCATGCCCTACATTTCGGCATCGATTATCTTCCAACTGCTCGGCAGCGTCTACAAACCGCTCGAAGAGTTAAAGAAGGAAGGCGAAGCAGGCCGCAAGAAGCTGAACGAATACACGCGTTACTTGACGGTATTCATCTGTGTTATCCAGAGCTACATGTACCTGAAATTCATGTTGATGGCCGGCGGTAGCACCGGGTATGGCAATATCAATCCAAACTTTCTAAACGCCGATGCCACAGGCTTGTACTTTGGTTGGCAGATCGTCGCCGTTTTGGTGATGACCTGCGGAACCGTGTTCCTGATGTGGTTGGGCGAACAGATCGACGAATACGGAATCGGCAACGGGATCAGTTTGCTGATCATGGCAGGCATCTTGGCCCAAATGCCAAAGGCTCTATACGAGTTGATCCGTAACATGAAGACCGAGCTGACCGGTTTGAGCCGCGGCCAGGTTGGTATCGAAACATTGATCTTGTTGGTGCTGTTGTTTGTCGGTGTGGTCTTTGGCGTCGTGTTTATCACGCTGGGGCAACGCAAGATTCCGACGCAGTCCGCAAAATTCACCCGCGGTCGCCGCGTCTACGGCGGAACTCGCCAACACTTGCCGCTGCGAATTAACCAAGCCGGCGTGATGCCGATTATTTTCGCAAGCAGCTTGCTGATGATCCCAGGCGTGATGTTTGGTTTCCTGGCGGGTCGCTTTGAAAGCGGCGGCAGCGTGTTTAACGTGATGAATCTGTTCAGTTTGACCTTGAGTGATCAGACGTCGTACATCTTCAACTTGCTGTATGTCGCACTGATCTTCTTCTTCTGTTTCTTCTGGACGGCAATCACGTTCAATCCGAAAGAGATGTCGGACAACTTGCGAGACAGCGGAACGTTTATTCCGGGATACCGGCCGGGTAAACGAACCACCGATTACCTCGAAAAGGTCATGGTGCGAATCACCTATGTCGGCGCAGCGTTCCTTTCGATTGTGGCTATCGTTCCGACGATTGTTTATGGATCGCTTGGCGTGCCGTATTCGATCGCTGGTTTCTACGGTGGTACCGGACTGCTGATCGCCGTTAGCGTCGCGTTTGACCTGGTGCAAAAGATCGACTCGCACTTGGTCATGCGAAACTACCGTGGTTTGCTCGAAGGAGCCGGTGGCGGCGTATCGCCAGTGGTATAGTGTTCTGCAGAGGACGCTTCAACTCAGGCGAACCTGTGTTCGGGTTCGCCGAGTGTCCGTCGCCCGAACGTTGCGGCGGCGGAACAAGCGTGTCGCCGATTTACAGTTGAGTTAACGCGTTTCTAGAGCATATTGCGATGCGGATCGTCTTTATCGGACCGCCCGGCGCTGGAAAGGGAACTCAGTGCAAGCGGCTAACGCAAATGCTTGAGATCCCGCATCTGTCGACCGGAGAAATGTTGCGGGGGACTCGAAAAGAGTCCGCGCTGGGACGGATCGTATCCGGATACATCGACGGCGGCCGGTTGGCTCCGGATTATCTGGTGATGCGAATCGTCAACAAGCGATTGTTGGAAAGCGATTGTCAGTGCGGCTGCCTGTTTGACGGATTTCCGCGAACCCTAAATCAGGCTCAGATGCTTGATGAGCAGCTGGCGATCAAGAATAACCGTGTCGACCTGGTGCTCGATCTGCGGGTTGGCCAGGAAGAGCTGGTATCGCGTCTTTTAAAACGAGCAAGCATCGAGAATCGGGCGGACGACAACGCGGAAACCATCTCGGCTCGGTTGAGAGTCTTCTTTACGCAAACAGCACCGCTGTTGGATTACTACAAAGGCCAAGGAATCGTGCGGCACATCGACGGCACCCGGTCGCCGGACGAGGTGTTTGCTCAAATCCGCTCGTGCGTGCAGGCGACCAAGCCGAAGCACGGCTAGTCGGCGTCTCGAGCGATCACACGGGCGGCCCTCCACCGCGACCGTCAACGACCTACTCAGACTCGTTCCCCACGGCATGCTCCGGGCAACCGCGTGCCCCCCGTTCCCTTCCGATAAGGTCGCGGTACTTTTTTGCGACCGACGCGGCCGCGCACAGCGTTCTGCCCCCCAATCCCCTGCCATGTTTACAGTACAATACGGCGTAGGGAGAACTCACTGCCGCCATCCCCACTTTGGGTTGGTGTCACGGAACATTATTCACAGGACTGACTGTGCTCACGTTGATCAATATGGACCGATTTCGTTACCACACGGCTTGCCTGTTCCTCGTTTTTACCGCAGTTGCGGTCGAGGATTGTTGGGGACAAGGCTTCTTTCGCCCAATTGGCGGTGCCCAATCAGGACGTTTCATCGAAGCACCGCGGAACATGCAGCAACAACTGCGTGAAGCCGAGCGATCGATTGAGAACGAAAACTACAGTGACGCCGTGGTCCGGCTCGGCGACTTGCTACAACGCGACATCCGATCGATCGACGACAGCGAGCTCAATGGCCAGGACTTCTTTCTCGATGCAAGTGATGCATCCGAGAACAAGAAACGGTTCACCGAAAGTCTGTTTCGTCATGCTCGCGATATGGTCGGCGGTTTGCCAAGCAAGGCACGCGAGATGTACGAACTACGTTACGGACCGCTCGCACGAAAGATGCTTGACGATGCAGCGGCATCACGTGATTGGCGAGTCGTCACAGAGGTTCGTCGCAAGTACTTTCACACCGATGCAGGTTACGATGCGACGTTGTTATTGGCGAAGCGTGAATTCTATGCCGGCCATGCATTGGCCGCGTCGCTATTGCTTGATGACATTGTCGATGTCCCCGCAGCCATCTCACGACTAGGTGAATCAGTCAAGCTGTTCGATGCAGCGGCTCGCCATATTTCGGGACGTGACGTGGCCGAGGTTTCACTGCGTGGAACCTCGATCACGGTCAACGGAGAATCGGAACCACTTCCGGACAGTGACGAGTTAGCGGCTTGGATCGAACAACGTTTTGGCTCGGGCGAGTCGGTCGATCGTAGCGACGCGGACTATTCCATTTTCGGTGGTGAGCCCAGTCGCAACGAACTCAGCCAGGGCGAGATGCCGCTTGAGAACGAACGCTGGATGCTCGACACGACAGCGAGTCCCCGACAAGGGCGTACGCTTCGTGAAATCGCATCCAACCTATCGATCTCTGGCAAATTGCCGCCTCCGAGTTGGACGCCGATTCGCGTCGGCAATCAGTTGTTGATGCGGACCACCGAGCGGCTTGTCGGTGTGGACTACCTCAGCGGCAAACGAGTGTGGATGTACCCATGGTTCTCCGCGCAGCAAAGTCATCACTCGACGGAGATCGATTTTGACGCCATCCCAGGCGAGGACGACGCAGCCGATTTATTGACCCAACGGGTCTGGAACGATTTGCCCTACGGCGAAATCAGCAGCGATGGAACGCGTGTGTTCATGGTCGACGATCTCGGTCAAGTCGAGATGGCATCGTTCAGTCCGATCATGGGAATGCGAGGCACTCGGCCGACCGACAGCAGTTCAAACACGTTGGTTGCGCTCGATCTGGCAACCGAAGGTAAATTGCTGTGGCGATTAGGCAAAGGCGAAGACACCGCGTCCACCCTAAGCGATGCGTTCTTCCTAGGGCCCCCGTTACCGCTGGACGGACGACTGTACACGATTGTCGAAATCGCTGGCGACATCCTATTGGTGTGTCTCGAACCGGCGACGGGTGAAGAACTGTGGCGCCAACATCTCGTCGCGGTGGAAACCGGAGGCATCGAGACCGATCCGATTCGCCGCGTTGCGGGGGCCACCCCCACGTTTCATGAAGGTGTATTGATCTGTCCGACGGGAGCCGGCGCGATGGTCGCCATCGATTTGGCCGACCGCATGCTTCGCTGGGGCGTCGTCTTTAATCGCAACGATGAATTCGCTCGCAGCATGAGCGGACGCGGACGGGGCGTCGAAACAGTGCCGCTAATGCAGCGATGGCACAACGGAGCCCCAATCGCGTCGGGCCAGTCGTTGTTGGTCACCCCGATCGAATCGGATCGTTTGATCGGTTTGGATGTGATCAGCGGCGAGTCGTTATTCCCAGAGAAAAACCGGATCACGATGCGATATTTGGCGGGCATTCGCGACGGCAAATTCTTTTTGGTCGGGACCAATCAAATCAGTGCCTACGATTTGAAGACGGGCAACAATTTATGGACATCCAATTCGGATCTGCTTTCGGTTGGCCAGACGATTTCGGGCCGGGGGGTGTTTGGCGAGGATTTCTATCTGCTTCCCACCTCATCGAATGAAATCATCAAAGTCTCGCTCGAGGATGGCACGGTACTGGGACGCCGCATGCTGCGGTTCCAGTTGGGGAACCTTGTTGCGGCCCAAGGCGAGCTGATGTCACAAGGAGCCACTTCGATTGCGGTGGCTTATGGTGAAGCGTCGCTTGAACCCAAAATTGAACAAGCGCTTCGCCGCAACCCCGAAGACATCCAAGCACTCATTCACAAAGCGGAACTTTTGATCCAGCGAGGTCAGCGTGATGAAGCGTTGGATTTACTGGCAAAGGCACGTGTGCAAGAACCGGACAACGACACCGCGTTGATGTTGTCGGTTGCCGCGATGCTCGATTCGCTACGAGAATCGCCCGAGGTCGACGGCGAGCTGGTCGAAACGCTGGACCAGTTGATCTACCAACCTGAACAGCGAGTCGAGCTGCTGGCGCTTCGCGTGCGGGCCGCGTTGCAAAACAATCAGCATCTGGACGCGGCGAAATACATGCTGAAATTGTCCGACGTGGTGACGATGGAACCCGCCAGCAAGGATGCGGCCAATCGCATTGTTTCGGATGTCACTCGGCAATGTTCACTGGACGCTTGGCTGGCGGCACGCTCGGCCGAATTGGCAAGTCGGATGGACGAATCCGAACGGGCCAGTATCAACGAATTGTTCAAAGAAACGTTTGCCGAAAAACAGCACAGTCCCAACAATTTGTTATGGCAGCTAATTCAGCAGTTTGGGCCGTTGCCAGCCAGCGATCTGATTCGCAACGAATTATCCAGCCGATTGGAAAAGGACCAAGAATGGCTTCGTGCGTACAGCCTGCAGCTGGGCAGCCGCTATGCCACCGAAGAACAACTCAAAACGTTGCCCACCGAGCGGTTGTTCCATTTAGCCAAGATTCACTCGCTGAGCGGTTACGCCGAAGACGCGTTGCACATGATCAACCTGCTGCGAGAGCGGAAGGATGGCCCCGACGCCGAATCGCTCGATCAAATCGAAGCGGCCACGCGGCCGCTCGTCAAAACGCACACTTGGCCTGATACCGCCACGTTGAAGTGGGAACCACGACCGAGTCGCATGCGAGCGACGATGGCACTGAACCAACAGGTATCGGAAACCAAGATTCTTGCCGGCCGAGAGTTTCAAGGTTGGCGGTTAGTCAGCGAAGGTGCCTTTGCCTTGGCACTGCGAAATCCGCAGGGCTACCCTCGTGGGATTCCGCTGGACCTCGAAAACCGGCAGCGTGACATGGGGCAAAACGAAGCGATGATCGCTGGCGGAGTGATGATTGTGGTGACGCCCAACGCGTTGGTTGCGGTGGACTTGCACCGCTTGGACAGTCAAGCGAATGAATCGGTGCTGTGGCGACATAGTCTCAGCAGCGATGATTCACCACTTCTAAAACGCCGGAGCAATCCGACTCGATTTGGCGATCAAGTCTTTCAATACTTGATCAACGGCGCGAGTGCGAGAAACCTAGTTCCCACGTTTGACCTTGGCCCCATCCTTGGCGACCGTGTGTTAGCGCTACAGGGCGGCGAACTGATGTCGTTGGATCTATTGAGCAAAGAAACCCAGTGGCGAAATTCGGACGCTCCGATCAGCGGAGTAGTTCTATCCGATGGCAACGAAGTCGCAGTCGTCTCGGATAGCGAAAAGAAAGTCGTGTTTTTCAACCTGCATGATGGGGCGAAACTGCGTGAAACCGCGTGGGAACACGGACAAATTTGGTCGTCGATCGGCGAGCATGTACTCAGTTATTTGCCGACGGGCACCTCGCGTGAGTATGAGATTCGCTTGTTCAATCCGTTTACGAACAAAGTCAAACTGAGTAAACGTGCCAACGAAGCGAACCGAACCAACGAGAACATTCCGGCATCGTATGGCCGGTTGGTCGGTGGTCGCTACTTGACGCTATTGGACACCGAAGGGAACGCGGCGATCTGGGACCTGATCTCGGCAGAGGAAATCAGCAGTCTCACATTGCCCGCGTACCCAGACCTAATTGGGCTGCATGCCATGGTGTTGGAGGACAAATGTTTCTTGCTGCCGATGCGTCGCCCTCAAACCAGCGATGTGCCGCCAACATCCCAGCTGCACACACGTCAAGGCAACGATCATGAAACGACGGATGCGATCTTTGCGATCTCGCTGAATGACGGAAAATCATTGTGGCAGAAGGAGTTCGAAGAGCCTTGGGGATGCACGATCCATCAACCTGACGCGACGCCGGTGGTGCTGCTGACTCGAGGTCGATCGATTTTCCCCAACCCACGCGTACGAACGCGAACGCTTGATTTCTTGGCTCTGGATGTGGATGATGGCCATGAAGTCAACTCGGTGATAGGGAAAGATGTTCCCAGCCACACCAATGAATTAGAGACGCAAACGAAATTGCCACCTGGTCAAGATTTGATGATTGTTGATATCGGGATCGAGAAGTTGCAACTAAACTTTGATCCCAAGGATGACGTGGATGACCAATCCGATGTCGCCCCAGGCGATTCACCGCTTCGCGAAGAAGACGATCCATCGTAAACGGTGATCGCCCCTCCCCCTCTTTCCCTCCTGTTTTTGCTCGCTAGGACCTACCATGCATTTGCTAAAGACCGCTTTGCTTCGATCTCTCTATGCCGCTCTGCTCGTTTCGACGTCGGTCGCGTTACCGACAGTCGATGCATCACGTGCGGCGGCCGATTCGCCGGCAAAATCAACCGGACTTAGCGTCAAGAAGGTCGAATCGCCTCGAGGTTGGAAGATTTACGACAACGGGAAACTATTTGCCGGCTATATCGAATACCAAAACGGCTTTCCGATTGTTTATCCTGTGATCGGGCCCGGTGGCCATGCGATGACGCGTGACTTTCCCATGAAGAAGGGAACCGAAGGCGAAAAATTAGATCACGATCATCACCGCTCGCTTTGGTTCACCCATGGTGAAGTCAACGGCATCGATTTTTGGATCGATGACGCGCACGAAGGGACCGGACGGATCGTCCAGACCTCTGGTGAAGCCACCGTTGATGCGAAAAATGATGCGGTCGTGATCACGACCGAGAACGACTGGAATGATGCGGAAGGCAAACGACAGTTATCGGATTCGCGCCGTACCACCTTTCACACCGAAGATGGAAAACGGATCATCGATTTCGAAGTCGTGCTTCGCGCGACCGATGGCGATGTAAATTTTGGTGACACCAAAGAAGGCAGCTTTGGAATTCGTGTCGCCGGCACCATGAAGGTCGACTCGAAGCTTGGTGGCAAGATCACCAATGCCGAAGGGTTGACCAATTCGGACGCCTGGGCCAAAAAATCAAACTGGGTGAACTACTCGGGCCCCGTGGACAACCAGACCGTTGGCATGTCCGTTTTCTATCATCCGTCGAGTTTTGCCGCTCCCTGCAGCTGGCACGTTCGCACCTACGGATTGTTTGCCGCCAATCCGTTCGGCCACTACCATTTCAATGGCGGCGACAAAACCGAAGGCATCACGCTAAAGGATGGCGAAACGATGGCCATTCGCTGCCGAGTGGTGCTGTATCAAGGTGACTTTGATGCCGAGGCGACCGAGAAAGCATTCGCCAAATATGCGGCTGAAAAACCCGAAGCGCTGTAGGTCATCGCGATCGCGCGATCATCTACAATGCGATCGACGGTGCGTGCGTCAATGCCATCCCTGTTGTTAGCGGCGCGGCCTGAGCCGTCCGGTTGCAGCGTGGAAAAACGTTCGAATTCGACCGCGCGGCTTGCGCCGCACCGCTAAAAAAACCCGGGTTGTTGCCGCTTGATGTGGTGCTTTCACTGTAGTGGACGAGGCAACGAATCCCGTGGTGTCACGAAGTCGCTGGGAACTCAGACGCTGGGACTCGTTGCCTCGTCCACTACATCTAAAGCTGACGGTGGAGCTACACCGATGCCAGTGAAACGCTAGCGGAACGGCCTAAACGCCACCGAAAGGTTCGTGTCATTCGGGAAACATTCTGAAATAACGAATTCATTTCCGAATGTTGGCTTTAGGCGCGCGACAGGAATTCACCGGTTCGTGTGTCCACTTTGATGCGTTCCCCTTCTTTGATGTACTCGGGGACCTGTACGACGAGATCGGTTTCGAGCGTCGCGGGCTTGGTGCGTGCCGTGGCCGAGTTTCCCTTGATGCTCGGGTCACACTGTTTGATTGTCAATTCGACCGACGCGGGCAATTCGATTCCCACGCATTCGTCGTTGTAGACGAGGGCACGAATGCCTTCGAGTCCTTCGGTGATGTAGGGAAGCTGTTCTTCGACATCTTCGATTGGCACATCGTACTGCTGGTAACTTTCTTGATCCATCACGTACATGTAGTTTGGATCGGAGTACATCAGTTGCACGTTGCGTTTCGAAAAATCGGCTTCGGCAACCACGTCGGTTCCTTTGAAGGTAACGTCGACTTTATTTCGCGTGACGACATTGCGGCCGCGAAACTTGTACAACGTCGCAGCACCACGTGCCGAGGGTGATTGAACCGAAAGCGAAATGATGACGATCGGGTTGCCTTCGTGCACAATGACCGATCCGGTTTTAACTTCTTTTGCGAGCATCGGTGACTCTGCCCTGGATTAGGGACAGACCATAAGAGATTGGAGATGGGTTAAAGCGAACCAACGGCGGCATTATTTCATCGCCATAGCCATTTACGAAAGCCCTCGACCACCAACTCTTCTCGCCCCGAACTGTGCCACAGCAATAGTCCGATCAAGCAGCCCGCCCCAATCAACATCGAGACGCCGCCTAGATTGCGGGGCACCGGTTGTTTTGGCAACTCGACGCGGAGATGAGCCTGCAATTGATACCAAAACTGAGAGGTCAAATTGGGTTCAAAGGCGAGGATTTGGGCCGAATCGGCTCCGGATTGTCCATCAATTCGCAATTGGACTTTGATCGTCGGCATCATGATGCGTAAACCGGATGCATCCCCCGTGGCGGCGGGGTCAAGATGTTGTGCGGCCGCTAAAAGTGCCGGAAAGACTTGGTCGGCCGATCGACCATAGACGACCAATTTCGGAGTGCTGGTGATTGCGATCAGCGTCAAACACAAAAAATAGAACGCCGCGATGGCAAACCACACCCAGGGGCCAAACATGCTGGCGGCGGGCGCGGGAAAGAACAGTTCAACGGGACCGACCGCAACCAGCCCGCTAACGGCGATCCCAATCGCCGCCACGTCTCGCGGCCCCGTCGTGATCAACGCACGTCCCGATGCACGAATGCCCCCGATCAAAATCAAGTAGCCAATCAGCGGCAACAGGGCCAACAGCATCGTAAACGGTGGGATCAACATCAGAGAACGAATAGCAATCGAGGAGCGAAGAGGTGCATTGCGAACGCCAGCCAGCGTGAGCAAACGGAGATGAACGAGCGGATATGAACGAGCGGATATGAACAAGCGGGCCTGAACAAGTGGGCGAACACGCGAGACCGATTTTACGGCATCGAGATTATCGGGTTTCGGATTTCTTTGTCTCCAACGAGTTCGATTTGGATGTATTGGGGGCGGATGATGCTGAATCGGCCGACTTCAATTCGGGATGCGAATGCTTATCGCGATCCGCATTCTTTTCCGCGTCCGCATTCTTTACCGCGTCCATCGCCACATGTTCTTGAGGCAAAGGGACCGACGTGACAAGACAGACAATGGTTTGACCAGGCTCGGGTTTCAGCGGGTCGCTGACGGTATTGAGCAGCGGGATCCCATCACTTTGCACCACGCACAGCAGCTCGGGTACCTCATTATACCGACGAATAAAATCCGTGTAGGTAAACGAGTCGGTCAATTTCGTTGCTTTGAACACAGCACCGGACTCATGCAATTCGCGAATTTTCGAGAACGTCAGCCCTTCGCGAAACAGTTGTCGGCCGACGAGATTGTGAGTCATCTCACGCCGCGAATTTGATTTTTTGACGGTAAAGTTCAACTGGTAAAGCTGAGCACTTTCAAACATCCCGCGACATTCAAGAAGTGCGAGCGAGTTGACCTCGTCGTTGGGCGTCATCGCCAAGAAACGCCCGATTCCGACTAGCGACAGGTCTTGGCGAGCATGCTCGTTGAGAATGTTGATGCATTCGGCGCGTAGCCCCGCGACGCGTGCCTGAGAGACCTTGTTATAGTTGGTGTCGACCAAGGTCACCGGAACCCCCACTTCGGTCAGTTCTTCGGCAAACTCTCGCACCCATCGATCAGCTCCGAGCATCAAGATGCCGTTGGTCTTTTCGTCGGCGAGTCCCAACAGTTTGGCGATCGGTGATGCCGCCAACCCATATACGGCAACCGTTCCCGCGATGACTAGAAAGGTGACCGTGGCCAATTGATCGGCCCCCGCTAGGTCAAACGAACCACTGCGGCGTTCGAGTTCCAGCGCAAAGACGCTGCTAACAGCCGCTGCCACAATCCCACGTGGTGCCAACGAGGCCACAAACGCTTGCTCTCGCCAACTCAGTGGCGATTTCCAAAGCGACACGAAGACTGAGATTGGGCGAATGACAAAAATCATCAACAACAGGAACAACAGCCCATGCCATCCATGAGCCGTCACGTCATCGATCACGACGCGAGACCCGAGCACGATAAACAGACAACCGATCAACAGCGTGCGTAAGTTTTCTTTTAGCTCAACGATATGTTCGATGTCGAAATGATGCCGGTTGGTCAACCAAATTCCCATCACCGTGACCGTGATCAGCCCGGATTCATGCGCCAGATGGTCGCTGATGGCATACAACAGCAGCCCCACTGACAGCGTTCCAATTCCGTGCAATTGATCGGGTAACCAATAGCGACGAAACGCGACGGACAGAAACGCGCCACCGGCACACCCCAATCCCATCCCGACGACAATCGTTATGGAGAGCATCAAAAATGCCGAGCCGAGATCGGGCTCGGACGAATGAACCAAGATGTTTTCGAATACCAACACGGCTAGGACCGCACCGATCGGGTCGATCACGATGCCTTCCCATTTCAACGTCGATGCCACACGGCGTGTCGGACGCACTTGCCGCAGCAACGGCCCAATCACGGTGGGCCCGGTCACAATCAAAATCGCCCCGAGCAAAAAGCTAATAGGCCACGCTAAACCGAGCGTGAAATGGGCCGCCGTGGCCGTGCCAAAAAAGGTGATGATGGCGCCGAGGGTGACCAGCCGAAACGCCGCGCTTCCCGC
Source organism: Novipirellula caenicola (assembly GCF_039545035.1). Lineage (NCBI taxonomy): Bacteria > Pseudomonadati > Planctomycetota > Planctomycetia > Pirellulales > Pirellulaceae > Novipirellula > Novipirellula caenicola. Next base: position 118,253 of record NZ_BAABRO010000017.1, on the reverse strand, counting down.
TTCACGCAGCTCATGAAACTTCAGCGACAAGCCACCTTCGAACATGATCACGGCTACCGACAACGAGACGATTGGAAAGAGCAGCTCGGGCCCCGCCTGAGCTACCGTGCCTCCAGTCAACTCGGCCAGAAACGCGTCGGGCTGAACGAATTGCCCCAGCAATACTCCGAACAACAGCAGCAACAGAATCCCCGGCAATCCGGTTCGCCATGCGATCCACTGTGCCACGACGCCAAGTGTTGGGACAAGAGCAAGATAAAGCAGTAAGTCCATAAATATTTCTTCGCGTGAATTTGGATTCGCGTTTGATTTGCATCGTGGGATGCTGGGATCCGCTTTAACCCCATCGGCAGCGGCAACACAGCCATTGCCGATATGGTTTTGCAAAACGCCATCGACCGCATCGGCGGCGTGAACAGTGATCGTGAACAGCGATAATGTAGCCGACGCGGCTTGCAGTATCCTAGCGGATGAGTCAAAGCGGCCGCAGTTAACGACTCGGAGCCATCCCTAGACCCTAGGTCTACGGAGAACGACGACTCCGTCACTTTTGCCAAAAATTCCGTGAATCCATCGATTGCAGGGGCGAGATGCCCGGGGAATCGTGCCGCCAGCCGAGATCCCATCGCGGTGCTGCTAAATCCAGCGAGTTCGGCACAACCATTACAACCGGAACGAGTGGTGGTTCCGAGAGGCGGGATTTGGCCGGTTGCGGCAAATTTTTCGGCTCGGGTGATTTTGATAGCCCAGATTTACTGAGGAAGGAACCGATCGATCCATCGCTATCACCGACTGTGCCCGAGCTCCGCATGCCAATTGAATCTGACATTTCGGCCGACTTGATGTTTACCGCCGACACCGTTGCGACCCAAGATCCTGCTGTGGCCAAACCCGCGGCACGGCCGCCGGTGGCTGCGACACCCGACGCAAAACGCGAAAGCTGGAGTCTCGATCTGGTCGACCCGGTCGACGACGTGATCCGCCGCACCGAAGAAACGCTCGACTTTATTGCCGAAGCCTCGATCGCGGCAAACAGTGTCCAGCCGCTCGATCACTACGATTTGACGATCATCGTTCCGGTCTACAACGAACGACAAACGCTTCCCAAGGTGCTCGAGCGAATTGATGAAGTGATGCCTCGTTCGACCGAGGTGATCATCGTCGACGATGGAAGCACCGATGGCACCAGTCAATGGCTCGCCGGTTTAACCCCGCGTGCCAACCGCACGATCATTCGTCGTCGCTGCAATCACGGCAAAGGATCGGCGGTCCGCTTGGCGATCCGGCACAGCCAGGGCAACGTGGTGGCGATCCAAGACGCGGATCTTGAATACGATCCTGCTACGCTGCTGCGTGTGGTATGGCCGATTTTGGACGGTAACGCCGATGTGGTCTATGGATCGCGTTACTTGGACGGCGGCAGCGATCCATCATGGCTGCATCGCTTTGGTAATTGGATGCTCACGAAGCTGAGCAATCTGATGACCGGGCTACGTTTAACCGATATGGAAACCTGTCACAAAGCGTTCGACGGTGAAATGTTACGAAGCATTTCACTCAAAGAGTGTCGGTTCGGCTTTGAGCCCGAAATCACGGCAAAAATTGCCGCGAAAGATGTACGCGTTCTCGAGGTTCCAACCCACTACGACAGCCGTGGCTATGACGAGGGCAAAAAGATTGGTTGGAAAGACGCGGTCTCAGCACTGGCGTGCATGTGGATCTACCGCAAAGGCTAGTTGCCTGGCAAATTGCGTTTGAACTTGGGCTCTTCGGCGACGGGAAGGGGCACATCGTGCTCTTCTTGAAATCGTCGGCGATCGACCGCGTCCGCGTAATAACGCAACCAAGTCTCGTTGTCCTCGACACATCGCCACTCGAGGTACTTGCCCGGAATGTCGAGTTTCTTCTCGCACGAGGGCATGATGTCGCGATAGATGATCTTGTAAAGTTCGCGATCGGATAAATGATCCGTGAACTTCAACACCACTTTCTCGGAATACAATCGTTCGATCGTGTTGGCAAGCAACCGCGGCAACGTGCTGTCGGAAACCGAATCAGGGCTTGGCAATTGCATCGGAGGGTTGAACCAAGACGCGATCGGCAAAGCGGGAGCACGTTCCCAAGCCAACATCGAGGCGAGATATTCGTTTTCGGTGTGCAATGGCATCCGGTGCATCGACGAGCTATCAATCGATTCGTCACGATACGGCTCGAGCTCGTCACGCAAGCGGGCATTCGCCAACAGCAAATCGACTTCATCAATTGTCGGTTGGCTTGTCTCGCTCATATCCATAGATGGCGGTACCTGATGAGGGTGAATTCTTCGTGGGACGGACGTGAGAGATCTAGGCGATGGGAAACATTTCCACGCGATTTAGATGACCACGATGTGCTTGACGCTTAGCACATGATCGATGGTATCTGTCTGGGCGGCGGGCTCAACGAAGAATTGAGTCAAAATGACGTTTTGCGAACATTTTTGACGCACCTATCGTCTCCTGACCGTTACGAACGGAACGTCTTACCAGAAATACCCGCTGATTTGCTATCAGAACGCCGCATGACACGCTACGACGTGCGTCCCTGGCACCGCAGATACAATTCGGCATGACGCTGCACCATGGCGTCGACGGTGAACTCGGTGGCGATCCGGTTTTGGGCCGATTTTGCGAGTTTTTTTGCGAGTTCAGGCGATTCCAGCAGCGTCATGGTTTGACGTGCAAAATCGGCGGTGTCGCCCATCGGCACCAACATTCCGGTGACGCCAGGGATCACTAAATCTCGGTTCCCGGGAATGTCCGATGCGACCACCGGAACCGCAGCCTGCATCGCTTCGATCAGCGAATTGCTTTGCCCTTCATATTCGCTGCCAATCCAAAACACATCGGCATGAGGCAACAATTCGGCTACATCGTGACGCGTTCCGGCGAATCGAACACGATCGGGAATCGTCACCGAGTCACGAAAACGCAACAGTTCACCGCGTTGCGGTCCGTCACCGAGGATCACCAACGTCGTGTCCTCTCGCGTGGTTCCGAGCAATTCGGCAGCCCAAATCAGATCGCGGTAGCGTTTCTGAGGCCACAATCGGCCCACGGCCAAAATTAGTTTTCGGTCGGCCGGAACCTGTAAACGAGCAAACGCTTCGTCACGCTCGATCCGGTTGCCCGATGGCGGTTCGATTCCATTGGGGATGACACAAAATTTGTCTCGGTCGATCCCGTGGGCGGCATAAAAATCGACCACTCCGGTGCTATTGGTGGTGATGGTGTCGGTCAGCCGTGCAAGCCGGCGATCGACAAAAAAGTGCGACTCGGTTTTCCAAGAATCAACACATCGCTCGCTGGCCATGATCGTGGGAACTCGCGCCAACCGAGCCGCGGCGCGACCAAAGCTGTTGGCCGCAAAGATCCATGTATGAACGACGTCGGGTTTCAAACGGACCAATTCACGTCTCAAACGAAATAGCGCCGTCGGATCCGCTTTGAATCGTTTGCCAATCACCGTGACGGGGATCCCGGCAGCACGCAGCGACTCGCTACGCGGGCCGTCACGCGTCAACAGGATGACGTGAACATCAAACGTGTCGCGTGGCAGATTTTCGGCCAACAAACAAAGTTGTTTCTCAGCCCCACCACGATCCATCGTTGGAATCACCAATGCGATTCGTCGGCTCATGAAGCAGTCTCGATCGAATTGGAATCATTGGCAATCCGCGATTTGCCGCTGGATTTTTCCTGGACGACTCGCGTCATTAAATCGATATACGCTTCGATCACTTTGGTTTGCGGACGCGATCGAATCAGATCCCGACGGAGCTGCAATGCACGCTGTTTTGCCTGGGAAATGTCATCAAGGGTGCGGCGAATGGCGATGCGAAGCGACTTGGATTTGCCAGCCGCGAACCACGCAACGGCTTCGTTTTGCGGATCGCCCACTGGCCCCGTTGATGCCGTCGCCGCCGTGGTTCGTTTGATCGGTTGTCCGGTGGGGGTCAATATCGAACGCAGTTCCGGAAACTCCGCTGCGACGATCGGTATCGCCGCAGAAACCGCCGATGGCAACGCAAAATCGAGACCTTGTTGATCACCGTGAACGAACACATCCGCCGCGATCATCAGATCCGTTGCGTCGACAAAGGATCCAGGCATGGCGATTGAATTCCGCACCCCGTCGGCACGTAAAAAATCGTACAACGTTTGACGTTCGGGACCGTCGCCGACGAACCAAAACCGTAAATCCGGTCGGTTGGCAATCAAATGCCGCGCGGTGGAAGCCAACCACTGCATCGCCCCCTTTTTCTGCATTCGGCCGGTGCACAGCACGACCTCGGATTCAGCCAACGTGGTCAGATCCGAATTGACGGCAGCCAAACGATTGCGAGCCGCCGCACGATTGTCTTCGAGGTTGTTCACGCTGCTGGTGAATCCAATTTCGATTCGATGCAGCTGAGATTGAGGAAAGCCTTGGGCGATCATCATCCGCTCGGCCGCGGCGTTCTTGACCACGATCGCATCCGCCTCTTTGGCCGTCGCTGCGCAGCGGCGGGCGGTTCGCGAGGTTTGCCACCACGCCGCATCACTTTCGTCACCCCAGCCTGCGGAAATCAACACCGAGGCGATACCGGCGGCGGCCGCCGCGTCGATGACCGCCTGTGATTCCTCGCGTATCGCATCCGCCAAAATCAAGTCAAACGATCCGCTGTTTTCTTTGAGCCAAGTGGTCAAATGACGCACGTAACGCCCCATCGACCAATCGCTGCGAGGGGCCGCGGCGGGACGGTGCACAGGGATCTCACGAAAGTGAAAATGCTCGGGCCACGACGCGGCATAGCGGGGCGTCACCACTTCGACATGCACCCCACTGCGATACAGATCGGTCGCCAATTGAGCCAAAAACCCTGCAGCATCAAATGAGGCATGGGGCCAGAAATGCCGCCCCACCAACAAGACTCTCAGCGATCTCGCGTTGGGATGAACACTCACGGTTGCGATTCCGATGCCGTTGCCTCAATCTCGTCAGGTTCAAGCACAGCCAGATAGGGAAGATTGCGATACATATCTAGATAGTCTAATCCGTAACCGACCACAAATTCGTCCGGAATCTCAAAGGCCACAAAGTCGGGTCGCATGGCGACAGAGTGTTCTCGATTTTTGTGCAACAACACGGCCGTCTTCACCGTCGTCGCCCCTGAATCGAGCATCATTTGGCGAAGCCGATCGAGCGTTTTGCCGGTGTCAAAAATGTCGTCCACAAGCAAGACATCACGGCCCGAAACGTCGATCATCATTTTCGAATCCACCTGCAGATCGCCCGATTTTGTCCCTCCACGATAGCTTGATGCTTGCACCACCCCAACCCGTTGTGGCATCGACAGCCGGCGGATCAGATCCGCAAACAGCACCAAACTGCCCGTCATCACGGCGATCACCGTCAAATGTCGCTTGTTGCCGTAGAAATCGTCAATCTCGCGTGCCAGACGCAGAACGCCCTCGTTCAATTCCGTTTCGTCTAACAAGACTCGCATCACACCAATTCCTGGAGGCAAAGAAAGCAATAACCGATGGCAACTTGGGAAGTTTAGGGGCAGATTGCCTACGAATCGAGATCGATCGAACGAAACAATTGCAATGAGTCGAAAAAGAAAAGACCGGCGGGTGGCCACCAGGGACGGGGGCACATTCGCCGGAGCTCTCGCTTTTCCAGGGATCACCACCGCTGTACCGAACAACGCAGCGGTTCGTATCCCCCTCGATTCGACCGTGATTTGACCATCGAATGACAAACTCTCAACGCCTGGAAACTGTCCGAAGCCGTCTGTGCCAATGGATCAACGACCAGTGTAACGATGCGGATCAAGCAAACGGGCCCGAAACGCAGGGGCCCGAAAAAATGGGGCCCGCGAAGGTGTTGTCCGAGTCGCTGTTGATTCGTGATGGTTTCTTCTGTGGACGCTGTTTCCGCACCGAAACGTTTCGAGCGGTTTGGTTTATCGAAGAGGACGAGCTAAAAATCTATTCCAATTCCGGCAATTTGGAATGCGTCTTGACCGGTGACGAGATCGATCAAGTCGAAGAAGTCCAATCGGCGGAAGAATCGATCCTCCGCATGCCCGAACGAGTTGCCGAAAACGACACGCCCGTTCGGCGAGCCGCGTAGTCTCTGCGTAACGTTCGCGTCCAGGATGATCTTCGTCGCGTTGCGGCACCGCGTTCCAGTGGCGCAAATCCACCGGCAGGATTTTCACTGCCGAAATTGGACTGCTGAATATTTACGGGCCGTTTGGCGGGTTGTTCACTTCGCCATGCGGCGGGCGGCCAAATCGGTCTAGACGCTCGGCTGCTTTCTTTTCTAGAACCGGCAACGCGTGTGAGGCTTGGACACACCGCGTGGAAAAGATCAGCAAACAAACTAAGGACGGAGAGTTGGAATGAACGTAAATTTCTTTGAATGGCTGCGAGACGGCGTACGCCAATCGGTGCTGTTGGGCGTCAGCGACGCGATCGAGCAAATCGGAACCCCAACCGACAGCGACGACCTGCATCCCAACGTAGCGGCTCTTTTGGCGACCGACACCGGGACGACCAAGGGAACTCGCGGCAAAACGACCGCTGCCAGCAAAAAACGACTGGGCAAATCGCTCAAAGACATGAATTCAAGCGACGCGGCGTAAGGCCCGGTCAAAAGGCCCGGTCAAACGGAAATTCAAGGGTCACGAAACTCACACGCGAGTTTCGGATCGTTCGTGAAAAAAGAAAAAGTCTCAACGACTTTCCGCGACGACGATTCACCCTATTTTGACTCGGATCCCACCTGCACGCGGCAGCGAAACGTGACGGTGGTAGGACAACTTGGTTTGGCGGCCAGCGTTAGTTGTCCACCGACTAATTCCGCACGCCCTTTCATCGACCGGATCCCAAAGCGGTCCGATGAAACCGCTTGAGGGTCGAATCCGGCCCCGTTGTCCTCGATCGTGAGGGTCAATGTATGGTCATCGACATTGGCGGCGACGCGAACCTTCGTCGCCATGCCATGGCGAGCGGCATTGCGGATCGCTTCGATGGTGATCCGATAGGCCGCCGTGGCAACGTCTTCGGGCAACTCCGTGGCCGCGTCGGAAACATCCCACTGGATCACCGTCCGACGCTGGGCGGCACCATCAAGAATCCGCGTCAGCGTTTCCGCAGCCGCGGCGGACCAAGTTTGGTGCCGTAGTTCCGCGGGGTAGGCCGCGCCAAGAATTTGTCGACCGGTCTGCAACGCCTGGTCGACCCACTTTGTTATTTTTTCAAGCTGCTCGCGTCGCTCGATCGCCTCGGCGTCCAACTCACTCTGCGGCTTGCGATCATGACGATCGATCAAGTGATGCAGCCCTGCCGAAGCCCCGAAGATCAACGGCAACAAAGCGTCATGAATCTCGTGACCGATCGCCGCTCGCTCGGCTTCAATCAAACGCGAATTTTCGAGCGTTTGATCCTTGTCGGAGTGATCGTCCGTGGGCTGAATGTCGGCTGCGTTCAACCGAACCAACCTTTCTTGTCGAAGCTCGCCATCGCTTTCTCTTCGCCTTCCTGAATATCAAACAGCTTGTTTAGCTTGGTGATCTTGAAGACTTCCATCACGTTGGGCGAAACTTCACAAAACTTCAAACCCACCCCTTGCGCTTTACAACTTTTGTTGAGCATCACCAATTTGGTGATCATCGCGGAGGACATGAAAGAGACGCCGCGAAAATTAAGCAGCATCTTTTTGTGAACCGCTTGTGGGACGGCCTCTTGAAGTTCGCGTCCAACCTGCTCGATGCGTTGACTGTCAAGAATCTTGCTGTCGGTAAACCCAACCAACAAAATATCATTAACAACTTGGGTGGTGATTGCCGACATACAGAGCTTTCGAAGGATGGGAAAGAAGGAAAGCGGGTGCCCGCCGGATGACGGTTTCCGCTAATAGATTATCACCCAAAACCGCGGCTGGCAATTCACCCAAAGCAAGCAAATGACGTGGAAACACGATTAAACACGTCGTTTTTCGAATGTCGCTCGCGTCAATCGCTTCGGCGACCAAGCCGACAACGGACTAGGGATCAAAATCGTCCAGCTGGTCGACCAAAGAATCCAGCTGCTCGGAAGTGACCGAGCGGCGGAGCGAGCGATCGAGCGGCGGAGTCTGCGAGTTTGCGTTGTCGCTTGGCTCGTTGTTGGCGTCGCCCTCCGGTTTAGGACGGATCGGCTGAGTCGACGGTGGTAGTGAGGGCGCCGTTTGCGGTTGGCTCGACACCGGTGATTGGGGCCGTGCGGCCGAAGGGGCTCCGAGTGACAACGAAAACGTTTTGACCTGCTTGCTCGCATGCAGCCGCAAAATCGATTCACGCAACTTCTTGGCCTCGGCAAACCGACGTAGATCAAACGCATAAACTCGCCGCGATCGCTGCGTGGGATCGCCCACCGCGTCGGGATCATCCGGGTGTGGCCAGCGAACAGCATCAACACCGATCGCCTGCAGCGACTGACATGTCTGCGACGCCGTTTGCCAATCCAACACCACCACGTCGCCCGTGATCGATTGCAGGGTGAGATGATCGGTCGACGCGATCGAGACGGATTCGAGACGATTGACCAAGGTCAAATCAATCTCGGGCAACCCCAACAGCTCGCCCAACACCTCATCCACGCTGCAACCGGCAATCCCGCTGGCTTGCCCGCCGTCTCGCTGCGAATCGCCATTGGACGCGCCCGAATTGACCGAAGATTGCAGATCAGGGGTTGGGGGTGATTGAACGATCACGACGGTCAAGCGAACGGGCATACTGTTGTCTCCGAGATGTTTCTATCAAGTCGTAAAGGTCAAACCAAAGATCTCGCAGATTGGTTTGCGGACCAAGCGAACGCCGCTGCAGTTCTTGTCGCACAAGCGTCTGCTCGGACTCGGCGAGCGAGACGATCAACCATTCCGTCAGCGCGGCAATCTTTTCGGAATCGAGCGTTGTGTTCCGCAGCATCGCGAAACCGCGATGCAAACGGTGACTCGTCGCCAACACGGTTTGTCGCCACCGCTTCGCTCGCCGCCGAACGTGCATCACGGACCACCACGATAATTGCTCGAGCCCATCAATGATCAACAATCCCTCGGGTCGAGCTTGGCGTTGTTTTGCGGCCACCCAACGAGCCATTTTCCAGTGGTGCAGGCGACGCTCGATCGCGTTGGCAAGCCAATGGCCAAGCGAGACGCGATCCGGTGCCAGCGATTGCGATGGAGGTTGATGCAAATGAACTTCGATCAGCTTGGGAAAGTGTTTCGCCAGCGGTGGCACCAGCGAACGAACCAAGGTCGATTTGCCCGATCCATGAGGCCCTGCGATCAAATGGAACGGGGCCAGATGCCCGGAGTCGCCGCAGATTCGCCGCACCAATTCATCGAGCTCATTTGACTGATCGAGCTCATTTGACTGATCGAGCTCATTTGACTGATCCGGCCCATCAAGTCGATCGGGGCGATGACCGGCATCACGCTGCGGATCGAATCGATACTCGATTGCCCCGGGACGAACGATGCGGGTGCAAAACGGATTGGAGGGCTGAAAATCCACCGCCGTGCCTACGGCTTAGTATCGCTTCGCGCTAGAAGCGGTTGCCAACCGACTCGAGCGACTGTGATGAACGAAGCCCTTTTTCAGATCCAATGACTTTTTGACGTCGGCGGAAAGCGTCGATGGCTTTGCTCCGTCCTGGTTCGTCATTTCGCATCCCAGCGGCGCGTTGGCTCGCAATCGGTTGGACACCAAATGGAACGGTTGTTCACTGACCGTTTCCCGGGCGCCGGCGACAAACAATCGCAAACGCAGGCACCAACACACCCGGATCAGATGACCGTGATAGCTCAGCGGTGTGTAGGGCAATTTACACGACAATGACTGAGTCTCGGCGAGTCCCGCTTGCCGCAATTGTTGTTCATCGAGTCGGTGAAAATGATGAACGTGCAGATCCTCGTCGCCTTTGCCTTCGGTGTGCCAGAGCACCGAAATTTCGACGCCTTGCACTTGATCCAGCGGGACGCGGCTGATCCGCCAACGCGCGGTCAATTGGTCTCCCACCTCGTAAACCGCGTCATCCCGGCACAACGCTACATTTACCGCGGGTTGCGTTTCGGCGGCAATCCGGGTGGATGAACGATGACGGGGAAACTTCGGCAGAACGATGGCCAAGGGCGTGACTCTCCGGAAACGACGATCTTCCAGCGAATTGCGTTGTGAGAACCAACAAACGAATGCATGACGTTCTCGGGAAGCTCGATGGCTAATTGTTGTTCCCAAGGGGCCTGTGGGTCAACCGCAACGTCTCGCTGATTTAGGATTACTTGGCTAAACGCTTCGTATTTTTCCACCCTTACGTCCGTTCCTTGGCGATAAAACGTCTCTTCCTCGCAACACAACAAAATTTTTAATCGGCGAAGTTTTAGACGTCCCATTTGGCAGACATAGACGCGATAGTCGTCGCCTGGGACCAACGGATGATGGCTGATTTCGACAATCGTCGCCCCAACCCCCGCAATCCGCCGGACTTGCGAGATGAACGATCGAAACGCCCACAAGCCAATGCCGCCTAGCGGCAACAGCAGAAATGTCAAGATATGACGGGGGCGGTCGTAATAAATCCCCGAAACGACAACGGCTAACAAAACGAACCAAACGGTATTCCATAGCAGCGCCAAAAGCGCGGGTCCCAACACGCCGCCGTCGTCGGGGTTGGACATCGCTAAACGATAGGTCAACCGTTCACCAGGACTATCGGTCAGCAGCCGACCCTGTGGCACACTGGGCAATTTGGAATCGTCGTCCGCCGATGGACCGATGATTTCGATCGAACCGCTGCGGCTGGCCTTCGCCGAGCGTCGTTCGTGGCTGGTCGCCAAACTACTGAGCCGGATCAGCAACCCGCCACCTCCACTGGCGATCGCCGCCAGCGAGAGAATGCCGAACACCCAAAAGCTAAGCGAGCTTGAAAGGGTCTCGGTTGACCCTTCGAGTGCCTGTTCGGGGGCAAACCGGGCGATCATGACGACCGAGATCCCGAACACGCCCAGCAGAAACAGCGAAACGTAAAAGACTGCTTCGCCGGCTAGTCCACTGAGCGCATGCCCTAAATGACGCTTGCCCCGCTTCTTGCTCCATGGCTTTGGGAATCGGGGCATCAGCGACTACGAAACCACCGCAGTGACTTCGCGACCAGGACGATAGAAACCGAGCTCTTCGAGCGCGGCGTACACCTCTTCGAGTGTCTTTTCACCAAAGTTGCTGATCCCCAACAATCGTCGTGGGGTCGCGTTCAAAAGATCACGGACCGTCAAAATCCCCGTCTCTTCCAAACAATTGGTGGTTCGAACCGAAAGCCCCATCTCCGCAATGCTGAGGTCCAATCGTTCGCGGCGAAGGCGTGCTTCCTCTTCCGCTCGGCTCAATGGAATACGTGTCATTGTCTTCAACTCCCTTTTCAACAAATTGCCAACAAAATGCGTCCGCATTTAATCGCCGGGGCTGCCGTCTGCCACACACAAACGATGCACCGTGATTCTGGGCCGAGATATTAGGCAATCCGGCGACGCAAAGCAAACGTCTTCGCAAAAATTTCGTTAGCAATTTTCTAGTTAAAATGCTAGCAAAGAGAGTTTAGCGACCGACCTCAGCGGCTAAGGATTGGGGGACGCCATCGGTTCGGAAAAGTCGAGTTGGCCATCCAAGGCCGGATTGGACTGGGACGTCGCAGGCGGTTGCGACGATCGCGGCACAAAAATCCGGCTCGATTCAAGCGAGTCGGAATCGTCATCGTTTGCTGCCGGGGTCGGCACTAGCGACGTGTTGGGCAGCATCTCGACGTCCTGGCGATACGACGTCGAGGGCTCGAGATCCGAGATTTGCGCCCCGTGTTGCCACGATTCGGGCGACAGCATGACTTCTTTAGCGTGGGGTTGCCGCGCCATCGGGACGCCGATCAAACCGGGGGTCACCGGCGCGATCGTGCTGACCGTTTCGGGATGAGGACAAGGGGTTTGGCATTTACAGCAGCGGTCACAGGTTTGTGTGGCCTGCCAAAACATCAGCTCTTCACAAAACGTGCGGCCAGCGACATAGATGCGGTCTCCCGGCATAAGCTGGTAATTGGTTGCCGTATCGCCCATTTGAGTGATTTCGCGATAGCAAATCGGCAGCGTGACTCGACACGAATGGGACGTGGTTGGGCGCGCTAGCAAAAGCTTGCAAGGTGCCGCATCACTGGTCAAACCGCCGGCGGCCAAGATGCCATCGAGCACCGTTTCGTAACCGGTCAACGGATAGCTGCCTGGTGAATTGACTTCACCGAGGACATAGAAACGATGCATCGCTTCTAGCAAGCGAATATTGATCTCGGTTTCTTCTTCGCCTTCTTCCACCAACGTCTGTTCCACGAGGGCTTCGGCATCTTCGAGCGTCAAGCCGGCAACGACGACGCGGCCGTAACCGCCGAGATCGATGCTGCCGTCGGTCAACACATGCTGGTCCGCCGGCAATCGCACATCGCTGTCGAGTTTTACCGTTTCGATTAACAGCACGTCGCCGGGTTCGAGATAGTGCGCTTCGACCACCGTCCGGTTGAGCTCACGCGGCAAATTGGCAGGACTGGGCGACTTCTGCAAAAGCTCTTCGCTTTGCCGGGTCAAATAGTGTCCAGTGGGAAACAGCGAGAGTCCCAGAGCGCTGCACCCTACCAAAGGCATAAGCAGAACGGCGACGAGGAGTGTGCGAAACATGATGGGTAGGCCCCAAGGCAAGATTAAAATCGACTAAATTGATCCAGTCGGTTTTATCGTCCTAACAAGAGGGGCATCGCCGATGCAATTGAGATGCTCCGGTATTTCTACGCAAACGCCAAGGTTTCACAGATTTCGAAGGCAATCTCGCCAAAAATCGACCATGCAGCCAAATTCATGTCGACCGAACATGACAGAGGTCCGACGCAGCAAGGCCCGGGTCGAACAGGCATGGCGGGTCGATCGGGCAAAACGGTCGATCAGGTACAGAACGGGTCAGTTTTGGGCTTGGAAGGGGTTTTCCGAGCCAAACACGGCACAATTCAGCCCCAATACCTCGCTGACGATATAACGAGCCACTTCGTCTCGCAGGGTCGCGAGCGGCCGCAGTCTCAGTTTGGGATCGTACAGGGTTCCCCCGACGTCCACATAGATGGTGCGATTGCTGAGCAGTTGGTTGATGCGAATAAAAAGAGCGACTGGCGAAAGCGAGGTAAACGAGGCAATTTGCAGATAGACCTCCATCACTTGGCTGGCTTGGAAGTTGCCAGTCGAAATCACCGCCTCGACATCCATCCGCAGATTATCTAGCTGCACGTAGCCGTCCGCCCATACTTTGAGCTGCGGGCTACTGAGGACAAATTCATCGATCCGGGCACGACCGCGAGTGATGGTTCCGCTGAGCTGGCCGTCCTCGATTCGGATCCCGGCCAACGGAACGGCGCCGAGAAACCGCTGGGCCTCGCTCAGCCCTGGGATCGCCGAGGCTTGCGAGCCATCCAATTCGGTGGAAAAGGATCCTCGAAGATCATCGCTGCTGGCAATCGCCTCGCCGCCCAGCGTTAACTTTCCACGGACTTGGCCGTTGGCGTAGGAAAAACTTCCGCCTCCAGCGTCCGCGATAAACTTGGCAAAATTTACACGTTCGAACGACCATTGGCTGGCCAAATCGAAACGATTGGGGCGATAGGACGATTTGAGTTTCGCAAACCCACGCAATCGTCCGCGAGCGACTTCGCCATGAATCGAGGAAAAGGAGGCATCCCATTGACCGCTGCCAAGGGAATAGGAGGCGATCATTCCGCTGTTGGCATCGCCGACGGGAATGCCAGCGACCACGGCATCGTGTGCCTGGACCGCACCTCGCGCCCGAATCGACCCTCCACCGGTCACATGAAATTGGCCCGATAATTTTCCTTCGACAAAATCAGCCACCTGTTCTGATAACAATCGGATCGAAGGGGATGCATCGACCGACGCGACCTGGACATCGATGTGTCCATCGTTCTGTAACACGTCCCACTGGCCGCGCGCTGTGATTCGGCCTCCGGCGTAAATCCCTGACACTTTATCGACATCGACGCTGCTGCCACGCGTTCGCAGTGCGATCTCCAGACGATGGGTGATTAAGACCGTGCCAAGTGACAGATGGTCGAGTTGAATTCCTGCGGTCGATCGCAGCGGAGCATCCTGCTGCGACGCACCCAATGCACCGTCCAACTCGATGTCAGCCGATACCAGACCACGAAGTTGGCGAAAGCGTGGGACCAACCAGGACTGCTGCGGCATCACCATCACCAACCGATCGATGCGAATCCGATTGACCGACAAACGAATTTGCGAGGGGCGTTGCCACAGATCTTGCCATGTCATGTCGGCGGTCACGTCGGATTGCGTTTCCACTTTGACATCGCCACCGAACAAATTCCCGTCGGCGGTGAGTTTCAAGGCATCGTCGGATTTTGAAATCACAAGATCCATCTGTCCGATATCAGCATCGCCTACTTTGATCGAATCGAGTTGAACTTGAACATTTCCGCTTTGGTCGGCCAATCGGCTCCAATCGCCGGCGGGAAGCGTCCAATCGATCTTGCCCGAGGAACTCGCGGAAATCACCACATCGGCGAGCGAAAACAGCTGAGCGTTGACATTGGGCGAAAGCCCTTGCCAGCTCAAGTTCAACGTGCTGCTGTCCTGTTTATCCAGTGCCACGGAAGCCTCTCCGGAAATCTCGCCCCCGAACAATTGGGCATCGATTTGGGAAAGCACCCAGCGGCGATCCTGCAACGTGTAATTGGCCTGCACGTTTTGCACGATCAGATCGTCGCGTGGTGGATTGCCGCTTGCACCGATGGGCGCGAGTTTGAAGTGTTGCTGATCAAACTCGAACGCATGTTCGATCAAACCAAGCTGCACCCCGGCGATACTTAAACGGGGCGATGCTACCCGTCCCGCCATCGTCCATTTCGACTGTGCCAATTCGCCAGTCGCGGTCGCGTCCAGATCAACTTGGCCTGCGGCGAATCGATTCGCGTTCGCTCCGGCAAGCTGTGCCAACGTATCCAAGGGAAGATCATTCGCGCGAACCGCAAACGAGAATCGCTGTTGCTGGTTCAGTTCGATCCGTCCCTGAAGCGAAGCGGACAGATCCGCCGACGCGCTCGAGCGGATTTGCAAATCGTTGGCCATCAGTACCCCATCCGCGATCGAGATCGATGCCGATGGAATATCTAACGGCAACGCGTCGCCGCGAGCCAGAGAGTCAATTCGCAATTGAGTCGTTGCATTCCAACTTTGGATTTCGCGAATCGATTTCAGCGGGGCTTGGAACTGAATCTCACCCGACACCACGCCATGCAGCGGTTGTTGGTCATCGCGAGCTTGGATGGCCAAAATCAGCTGGTGTAGTGGTTGGATGGCCACCGATTCCGTCGTGATCGCGGCATCGATTTGACCAAGCGGCGATAACTGCAGCGTCGCCGCCCCAGTGACCCGGCCGGCACCGGCGCGGTTCACCTGCCGGGCCCCTCGCGGACCTGCGGCGTCAATCAAACGTCCGTTGATTTGATCTACCGTCATCACGCCATCGGCGATCTGAACATGCGTTTGAAAATCCTCGAGCACCAATTGCTCGAGTTTCAACCGCGGCGAGCGGACGAGGCCTTCGAGTCGATATTTCTTGGCGTCGGTCAGGGCGGTCAGCGGGACCGAGACGTTCAAATTGACTGAGACCGCCCCCTCCATTTCGATTGGAATCCCAATTCCCAACCGCTTCAAACGTTCGGACAGTCGTTTAACGTCAACCGAGTCGAAATCCCACGAGGTGGTCCAGTAGCGGGTATTGTCCTTTGCCGCAGCTGCGGGCTTCGGTCTCGCAGCCGGTGGGGCTTGAGCGGAAACCTCGGTCCCGCCCCCCCATGCAAGCATGATCCCCAGCATCCCGGCGAACGAGATCCAGCGAATCCATCGAGCGAGCGAGTGTTCGGCTGGTCGCATCATCATGGGCAATTAGGGATAGGGGGTTGAGTGATCGATTGCGTTCCCATTGATCTAGATCGGAAAACGGACCCGAAAAAGCCAACGTTCCTGTGCGAAACCCTGGGATCGGAGACCGAGTCGATGCAAAAACAAGACCAACTTTGTTTCCCTCGCTGACAAACCACCCAAATGGTGGAAACCGATCAAAATCGGGCGTCTGATCGTCAAACTTCGTCAAAAACCGAGGAAATGCGTAAAAAAACGGGGTATGACGGGCAGCAACAACAAAGCGATTGAAGGGACTCGAAGCCACAGTTTCCGGCATCGGAATCAGTATATTTCGAGCTTCGGGCTTGGGAGAAAAATCCCACCAAGCTATACATAGGGGTGAATCGGATGGCGCACGCGTACGACTGTGTCGGTAAGCTGCACTGAATCAGCCTAGTCGATGCCTCAATTCACAAGCAAATTCCCTCCGGAATGCTATCCAAAATTCAACGATATCCCATTGTTTTGCTGGATTCGCGCGGATCACGTTTGATGCGATTACCGAGCACCTACCACGACACACCGGTAGGCTGCCGACGCTCCACCCTGCTGCTGCGACCGACCAAAACACTACAAAACACAAAAAATTCTACCCAAACAGTTATCCATGAGATCTGATCACTGGAACTTTCTTGCCAATCTCTTGGGCACTTCTGGCTCAAGCGATTCCCCAAAAAAGAAAACCTCTCCTCCTCAGTCGCCTGCCTCTTCTGCGGAATCCGAAAAACCCAAAGCCGAGTCATCGGCCCCTTCTTCTTCCCCTGAATCGGACTCGAACGCGAAAAAACTTTCCGATTCGGGAACGACGCCACAGCGACGCAGTGCTCCGAGCCCGGTCAGCAGCGAAGAGTCGGGCGACACTCCGAAAAGTGTCGAAGACGTGCTAGAGGCTTTGCGTTCGCCCACTCCACCACAAAAAATCCCCGGCTTTGGTCCTCCTAAGAAAACAGAATCGGTAGCCAAGCCAGCTGGACCATCAAGTCGCCCCACGGACGCGGCCCCCAAAAAATCGTTCCAAGATCGACCTCGCGATCCGGTAGGCACTGCTGGATTGCAAGAGAAATCCAAACCCATCGGGGCGGCCGAAGAACCTGAAAATGCCGATACCGATCGTGCTTGGGGCAGCTTGGCCAACCAGTTGGGCGTTGCGGTGGACGATGATTTCGCAATCGAGCGGGAATCCAAGCCGGAGCCCGAGGTTGCTCGAGAACGCAGCTCTCGAGAACGCAGCGTTCGAGCGGAAAAGCAGGCAGAAAAACGCGATCCTGAACCGGCCAAGGCAGAAAAACGCGGCGGATTTGGCACCGGACTCGGTTTGGACATCGCCGACGACGATGACGACGCCAGCGACGTCGACGCAGGTTTTGGCGCGCCTCGCAGCGAAAAACCGGCCCGTCAGGAAAGGCCAGCCCACCAGGAAAAACCAGCCCGTCAGGAAAAATCGGCTACCGAAAGCCGCGAGCGATCGAGCGAGTCGCCCAAGCGTCCCGCACGTAGCCGCGATACCGAATCCTCGACCGATTCGGACCAAAAGTTCATCTCGAAGAAATCTTCGTTCGACGACAAAGATTCTGAGGGGAACGAACGCAAACCACGTCGCCGTGGTCGCCGCCGAGGCGTCCGCCAACGGATTACCGAAGAAGAGCTCGAACGCAACGAAGGCAGCCCTGCGAAACCAGCAGAAGCGGCTGACAGCAGCGATGATGCCGGTCGTGGCGATGATTCCGGTCGTGATCGTGGCGGCCGAGGCCGCTCCTCACGCGATTCGTCTCGCGACTCCCAGCGAAGCCCGGCTGCCGAAGGCGGTCGCCGCCAACGAAGTGCAGCAAAATCGTCGGATGAACCAAGCAACCGTTCGGATCGCTCACGGTCGGATCGTGGTCGCCATGCGAACCGCGATGCGGATGAAGGTGGTTTCGGTGCCAATCTGTTTGTAGACGACATTGACGACGACGAACTGCTCGTCGACGAACAAGACAGCGACGACACCTCGGCCAAGTCGGGTGATGCGGCTGCGGATCGCGACGAAGATGCTCCGCGACCTCGCTCGCGACGACGCGGCCGCCGTGGCGGACGACGTGGACGCAATCGTGATGAGTCCCGTAATGCGGACGAGAGCAAAGACGTCGACAACGATGATACGTCGGACGCCTTTGGCGAACTTCCTTCGTTTGTCGATGACATGGAAGACGATGACGAAGCCGAAGCCCTTCGCCGTGAAAAATCGCGTTCGCAATCGGGCCGTGGATCACGTGGCAACCGAGATTCCAAGGGACGCGATTCTGCAGACCGAGACAACTCGTCTGATACCTCGTCGCGTTCGCGTGGTCGGGGACGTCGCAATGAGTCGTCCGCTGCTGGATCGGCGGATCGCCCCAGCGCACCGACTTGGCTTGAAACGGTCAGCATCCTGGTCGATGCCAATGTCGAAAACCACAAAAAGACACCTGCCCGTGGCGGCGGTGGACGTGGTCGAGGTGGCAAACGCCGCTAGCGATGGAGCCAAAGGATCCTAACGATCCTGGTCGTAAAAATCGCTTGGAACGCAAAAGCCATTGGAACAGACTGGCGTTGCTTCGTCCCCAATTCCCACGGACGAAGCCGCCGCGGTCCCCCCCAGTGCAATCTACTTTCGTCCCAAGCGGATTGGTTTTCGTAAGCGGAGCGTTACTAAAGTAAATGGCATTGACGGTCCGCCAGCAAGAATCTGTTTTCAACTCAGCTCTTTTGCAGTGGGACGGTTCCCAAGAAACCGTTTTTCTGTCAGAATCACGCGTCCTCAGTGAATTGAATCGTGTCCGAAAGTGGCGACCCTTGCGATTGTGAATCGTGAACCTGGTCAGGCCTTAACTGGAGCAGCCATAAGCGGTGTAGCTCTGTGTGAGGGTCGCCTCTTTCGGGCATGACATTTCACCTCAACGCATTTCGCTCTTGAAACGTTTGGGATCGAACAAACGCAAGACGCTTGCTCGCGACGCGTTGAAAAATCATTACGCGAACGCTTTTGCCCCGCACCATGCCTGAGTCTTCCGGTCAGCAGAACGCCTCTTCCCAAGACTCGTATGTGGTGGTCGCACGGCGGTATCGTCCTCGTGCGTTTGACCAATTGGTGGGCCAAGACCACGTCGGCCGCGCGCTGAAAAACGCGATCGAAACCAATCGCGTAGGGCATGCCTATCTATTCACCGGGGCACGTGGGGTCGGCAAGACGTCAACCGCGCGGATTTTCGCCAAAGCGCTCAACGATCCATCGGGACCAACGGCGACGCCGGACAACAGCACCGATGTGGCGCAAGCGATTGACTCGGGCGAAGACGTTGATGTGATCGAAATCGACGGTGCCAGCAATCGCGGGATCGACGAAATTCGCTCGCTGCGTGCCAACGTGGGAGTCCGCCCAAGCCGCTCGCGGTACAAGATTTACATCATCGACGAAGTTCACATGTTGACCGGCGCGGCCTTCAACGCGCTGCTGAAAACGCTCGAAGAACCCCCCGAGCATGTGAAGTTCATCTTCTGCACGACGGATCCCGAAAAACTTCCCATCACCGTATTGAGCCGTTGCCAACGGTTTGATTTCGCGCCGGTCGAAGTTCCCAAGATCGTCAATCGGCTGCGAGAAATCGTGCAGGCCGAGAACGCCGAAGCCGACGACAAGGCACTCGAACTGATCGCGCGTCGCGCTGCCGGTTCGATGCGAGACAGCCAATCGCTGCTTGAACAAGTCCTTAGCTTCAGCGATGGCAATCTAACGGCCGAACAAGTTCACGCGATGCTGGGCACGGCCGACGATGAACGGCTCCATGCACTGGCCAAAGCGATGGCCGAGCGCGACGCCGCCGAGGTGATTCGTCAATTGGATGCAGGCATTGACGCCGGAGTCGACGCAGGTCGTTTGGCAGAACAGCTGCTCGCCTATTTCCGCGACCTGATGGCCGTGACCGTTGGCTGTGACGCGACGCTGATGCGTCACACCTCGACGGCTCTGTATGATGAACTCAACGAACTCGGTCAACGCTGGGGACTACAAACCGTCTTGGCGGTAGTTGGCCTTGTCGACCAAACGCTCGTACGAATTCGCCACAGCGTTTACGCTCGCGTTCTGCTCGAAGCCACGGCGATCCAGATCTGCAACCTGCCCGATCTGCAACAGATCGCCGACTTGGCTGCTGCCGCCGATTCCATCGCAGCCTCTCCGACTCATCACGGTTCGTCTGGCGAAAAAAAAAACATAGTAGCTAACGCCGGTTCTGCCCCGCCCGCCGCGGCGACCGAACCGAATCGCCCGGCGGCAACAACAAACGCTACTGTAACGGGCTCCACAGCAACGACGGCGGCAGCCGCTCAGCCGCAAACAGCTGCGCAACCACAGGCCCCGGTCCAATCGCCCGCAGCAGCGTCGACAGACGCCCCGGATCAAGCAATCCCGCCAGAGCCCAACGACACATCACCGCCTCGCGCGGCAGTCGCTTGGAACCAGGCCAATGCCGAACGGATTTGGCAGGAAGCGATCACGATGGTCGAACCGATGACCGAAACCTTGGCTCGGGCGGTTCAGCGTGTCGTGGCCGAAGAAGGCAAGCTGCGGCTTGTCTTTCCCGGAGAATCCAAGCTTGCATACAGCCGCTGCGAAAACCCGCAGCACAAGACCTCGCTGAATACCGCCGTCGCAAAATTGGCGGGGCGAGACATTGTGCTCGAATTTCAATTGGCCGCTCCCAAACCGGTTCAAGTCAAAGCGGCACCGGTGGAGCCAGGCAAAGCGAGAATGCAGCGAATGAAGGAGATTGAAGCCAACCCGTTGGTCAAATCCATCGTCGAGGTGTTTGACGCCGAGATCGTGAAAATTGAAAAGCCACGCTAGCCACGATTTCGCCGCGAGCTTTCTGCGTGGCTTTTGATTCAGTGAGCCGCGACGCGTCAGCGGCCGGGTCCCACGCACGACCCGGCGCCTCACGGCCCGCGGCTCAACGTTGCGATTTGCAGTTGGATTAGATCAACGAGCCGCCAAAGATTCCTGGCAGGCATACGACATGAGAACGAAAGTCTTGACGACTTCCGCTACGGCGAAATTGGTGCAGACGCTACAAGAAAAAACGCTCTCTAGCGTTACGCCAACAATTCGACCAGCGACTGCTGCAGTTTCGGCGAACTCGAAACACAAAACCGCGGCTCCCAATCGTCAAACTCGGATCCGTCATACGAGGTCAACGTGGCTCCGGATTCGCGAGCAATGACGATCCCGGCAGCGGCGTCCCACGAGTGCACGCAGGTAGCCCAATAGCCATCCAAGCGGCCATCGGCGACGTAGCAAAGATTCAGTGCACAGGAACCAAGTCGCCGCAGCGCGCGTGTTTTTTCAAGCACACGAACGAAGCGGGCCACGTCCGGCGAATCCCCCTTCACGCCCGCTGGAAAACTGCACGCCATCATGCTGTCGTATAGATTTTCTTGACCACTGACGTGCATCGGGCGACCGTTGACAAAAGCGCCACCGCCATCGATCGCGGTAAACATTTCATCACAGACAGGATCGTAAATCACGCCCAGCCGCATCTTTCCGGCGACATACAACCCGATTGAAACTGCAAAACTTTGCAAGCGATGGACATAATTGACGGTGCCGTCGAGCGGATCAACGACCCAGCAAGGCGGCGCGTCCTGTTTGCCCTGTCGCACCGCTTCGGGAGGCTCATTTTCACCTTCCTCTTCGCCCACGAAGCCGTAGCCGGCAAACGCATCCATCAAAATTTTGCGAACGGCTTTCTGCGAGGCGAGATCCGCGTCGGTCACCAGATCTTTGGGAGCTTTCTCACGCACCACTCGGTCGTCTCGGCGAGCCATTAATTCGACCGCGCCGGCTTTTGCCGCAGCCACTGCGACTTCTAGATGCTGCTGATCCATCCTAAAACTACTACTCAAATTCCTCGAGTTGCCTGAGCTCTTCGAGCCAGACGCGAATGTCATTGTCGTACTCAGTTGCCATGTCGCTGCGAATCAATTGACGATGAAATGCCGCAGCGCCTTGCTCGACATGCTCGGCCGCCTCGGCGCTGGGAAAGCGTCGATTCGGATCCGGTGCGATCAGCCCCAACAAAAAGTTCATCAGCAATTCGTTTCGCAGCACATCGCCGGGCAAAATTTTGTGCAAACGAGCCGGGAGCTCGCGTTTGGCTTGCAACAATTGCCTTAGATTCTCAAATTCACTAAACGGATTCAAGCCGCTTAACAATTCGATTAACACGTAGCCCACGCTGGCCAAGTCACTGCGCGGTGTCGCTTCGTTGTTTTCAAGGACTTCGGGAGCGGCGTATACCGGAGTACACTCGCGATCCCGCGGCGGGTTGGTGAAATCGAACGCCGACCCCATGTCGATCAACTTGGTGTGCCCGGATCGCTTCAGCATGATGTTCGCTGGTTTGACATCGCCGTGGACGATATTTTCACGATGCAGCGCGGCAAGCGCCGCTAAACATTCACGCACAATTGCGACGGCCACACCGGCCTTGAAACGCGACTGCTGCATCCCATCGGTCAGGATCACCTCGTTGATGTAATCCCAACGCCGCTGGCTGACACGATTGTGTAGCAACTCTAAACAGCTCGGCGAAACCAATTGCCGCAAATCGTAACCATCAACCCATTCCATCATCATGATGCGGATGCGGTCGCGTTCGAAGAAATTCTGCACGTCCAGCAAATTGTCGTGCTGGATCAACGCCACACGAGCCGCCACCGTGGCGACCCGCGCCATCGATTCTTCGTAGGCACGTGCATCGGTGTAGCGTTCCGGCGAGAACACCTTCATCGCCACCGGAACGGTAAACCCGTCGGTGCCTCGGTACTCGGTCAGATACACTTCACCCTGGCCGCCCTGGCCGAGCAGACGAAGCAAATGATGATGCCCCGTCCAGCTGACCTTCGGCGCCCGAGTGAGTTCATCATAGCGACGCACCAACTCTTTATCGGTATTACCATGAGCCGACCCATGAAGAGTCACCGTGGGATTCGGCTCAAATCGTGTTGTCGCTTGCATAAGTTGCTGCCCATCCTTGTTTTATCAAGACAAGCCCCCCTAAGTGTATTAACGGGCACCCGCTCGATTTGTACTGTTTAAAAAGTCCCGCCTACCAACAAGTTAGGAAAACCAATCCCCCGTAAATGAAGATAAATGATGCTAAAATGGGGCCCAACGCGAATCGATCCGCCAAACATATCGCGAATCACGGTGATCCGATATTCCCTCGATTACCCCCTTGAAGACACCCACCAGATAGCCCTACCTCGCTTCGCCCTCAGTGCCCAGTTGATAGCAGACCAGAGAGTCGCGTCGACGAACCAACATGACCCCATCGCTGATTGCAGGCGTTGCACACGCCAACGGGCCAAACGAGAGTGCTTTCTGCCAAACCTTCTCTGCTTCGCCAGCCCCATCCTGCTCTTCGATCGCGTCAAGATTCAACTTGCTTCTCAAATCGTCACTCTTGATTAGGCGTCCTTCGGAATCAATTTCCGCATCAAAAAGCGCCCGATATCGATCGTTTGCGGCATCCACACACAACACGCCATCCCAACCGAAATAAAGCAGGTCGCCGGCTACCACCGGGGATGTGTAGCGAGGATTGGAAATGGACAACGTGGTTTGCCAAACAGTATCCCCATCCTGCAAACGAACCTTGGCCAACCGCTTTTCGCCTTGCACAAAAACTGAGTTTTTGTACACAGCCGGCGTCGATCCAGAATCCGCAGCCCCGCGAAAACGCCACGCCAATTCAGGCGCGACGTCCGCCGCTGTGGCGTCCAACCGATACGCACTCAAACCATTCTTTCGCGACGATCCATAGGTCAACAACAAATCTGCGGTGACAATCGGCGTTGATTGCCCGGCCCCCGATTGCAGATCCCATAACCATGTCCCATCGGCAATTCGATAGGCTTCGGTTCGCCCGCCTTTGGTGTTGGCGATCACGACGTCCGCACGGCTTGGCTGATCCCCCAACTGCCAAACCACCGGACTGCTATGCGATGCGTAATCCAGCGGTGTCTGTCCCTGCCACAACAAACGGCCATCTGACACATCCAACGCGACCAGGGCTCCACAGGCCACCATCGCCACATCCGCGTGCACGACAAACGAGCTAGCGAAGAACTCGTCACGAAATTCGCCGGACAACCGCTCGGTCCAAATCACGTTGCCTGTTTCTGCGTCGTAGCAATACGCCGTTCGCTCGGGGCCGAGGACCAAAAGTTTTCCATCGGCAACACACGGCGTTCCCGATTGAACAAATCGCGTGTAAACCACTGGCGTTCGCTTGTCCCAAATCGTTTCGCCCGATTCTAAATCCAAGCAAACGACTCGCTGCTCGAAAGAGAACGCCTTCGCACGAGCCTCGTTTTCATCACGCCGTTTGACCTCGTACGCTTCGTACTCGGCATCGGTCATCCCGGTGCGTTTTTCAGGCGGCAACCAAGGGTATTGTGCCTGCCCCAGCGTGCCCCCCTCTTTCTTGCTCTTGGTGTGGGCGTAGACGTAGACCTTGCCATCGGCAATGACCGGCGAACTCCATCCGCCGGAATTTCCGCCTTCAAAGCCGGTCAATTCCCACATCGGCGACAGCCCCGCTGCGGGCAAATCGCGAATCAAGTTAGTCGATTCAGCGTACCCATCGCGGTTGGCTCCGCGCCACTGCGGCCAATCGGCCCACAGCTGCGATTCACCCATCGCCCCCCAACACAGCAATCCTAGAACGATCCTATGCAGTGAACCGTGTCGGTATCGGAGGTGCAAACAGCACATCGAACAAACCTTCGTCTTGCAATCGCGATGGAAATCAATGGCGGCCCCACCAAGGGACCGCCAACGAGACATAGTAGGCACACGCCTAGATAAAAACCACTCGCTCAAACTCGGTCTGCCCCGAAAGCACCGTAGGATCAACCTTTAGCCGCGGCAACCACTGCAGCTGTATTGATACCAAAGTGCTCATAAACGGCGTCAAATGGCCCGCTGGCCCCAAAACCGCTCATGCCCACAAACTTGCCCTTGCTGCCAATCCAGCGATCCCAGCACATGCGGATTCCCGCCTCAACGGCGACCCGGTTGGTCACTTCGGGCGGCAACACACTATCAATGTACGCTTGATCCTGGTTAGCAAAGATGTCCATACAAGGCATGCTGACGACACGCACCTTTTTGCCGGCCGCGGTCAGTTCAGTTGCCGCATCGACAGCCATGTACAATTCGCTGCCGCTGCCCATCAGGATCACGTCGGGGGTTCCCTCGCAATCACTCAAGATGTAGCCACCGCGACTGCATCCGCTGGCCGCTGCATACTTGGTGCGGTCCAAAGTCGGCATGTTCTGACGTGACAATACGAACATCGACGGGTGGTCACTGATGTTCATCGCCGCGCGATAACATTCGGCCACTTCGTTCGCATCGCCGGGACGGAAAACGTTCATCCCCGGAATGGCACGGCAAGCGGTCAAATGCTCGATCGGTTGATGCGTTGGCCCGTCTTCACCCACGCCGATCGAATCGTGCGTCAGAATGTAGATCACCGGTTGATGCATGATGCTGCTCAATCGCAGCCCGCCTCGCATGTAATCGCTGAACACGAAGAAGGTCGCCGCGTAGCTTCGCAGTCCTGAGAGCGACAAACCATTGACGATTCCGGACATCGCGTGCTCGCGGATTCCAAAGTGCAGGTTGCGGCCTTTGTACTGCCCAGGCAGAAAATCGCCCGCACCTTCGAACGTCAAATCGCTCTTGTTACTAGGAGCCAAGTCGGCGGATCCCCCGATCATGAACGGGATGTTCTTGGCGATCGCGTTGAGCACCTTGCCGCTGCTATTGCGGGTCGCGTCCCCTTTTTCGCTCGCTTCGAAGACTGGAATGTCCTTGTCCCATCCTTCAGGCAATTTGCCAGCGAACATCGCTTCGAGTTCAGCCGCTTTTTCGGGATTCGACTTCTGATACTTCGCCCACACGGCATCCCAAGCTTCGGACGCTTCGCTGCCGCGGGCTCCGACATTGCTCGCAAAGTCTTCGCGAACTCCCTCGGGCACGTAGAATTTCTCGTCCGTCGGCAATCCGTAGGCTTTTTTGGCCAACGCGACTTCGTCCCATCCAAGGGGTGCACCGTGCGCCCCGTGCGTATTTTGCTTGTTTGGCGCCCCCCAACCGATCACGCTGCGAACGATGATCAACGTCGGTTTGTCTTTGCATGCATGGAATTTTTCCAGTGCTGCAGCCAAGGCTTTGGTGTCGTTGGCATCATCCACGCGAAGCACGTTCCACCCCAACCCTTCGAAGCGGGTCGCAACATCTTCGCTGAACGAAAGATCGGTGTCGCCTTCGATCGTGATATGGTTGTCGTCGTACAACCAGCACAGGTTGTCGAGTTTCAGGTGGCCGGCGACCGAAGCGGCTTCACAAGCAACGCCTTCCATCAAGTCCCCATCACTGCAGAGCGCGTAGGTGTTGTAGTCAAACAGCACCTCGTCGTCCGTGTTGTAGTTTGCCGCGAGCCATTTTTCGGCCATCGCCATCCCGACCGAATTGCTGACACCGGCTCCCAGCGGCCCCGTGGTCGTTTCGATCCCGGCCGCCTCAGCGAACTCGGGGTGCCCGGCACAAACGCTGCCAATTTGACGAAAGTTCTTGATGTCTTCGAGCTTGATCGAAAGCTCATCGAGAACCTTGCCCGATTTATCGACCGCCTTAACTCCCGCCAAATGCAGCGTGCTGTAGAGCAACATCGATGCGTGGCCACACGACAGCACGAATCGATCGCGGTTGGGCCAATGCGGACGAGCGGGATCGTAAGTCATCGTCTTGTTGAAGACTTGGTAAGCCACCGGGGCCAATGCCATGGGGGTACCGGGGTGCCCGCTGTTTGCTGTCTGCACAGCATCCATGCTGAGGGCTCGGATGGTATCGATGGCTAGAGTTTGAATGTTCGTGGTGGCTACGCTCATCGGTACAGTCGCTCTCTGGAAGAGGGTTGGAATAAGTAAATCCGCGATTCGTTTCGTGGAAATGGCGATTTTAACAGGGGCTGTGGAAGGGATACGCGACCACAGCAAAATGGTACAGTTCTGCAAATATTAGCCGCCCGGAGCGAACGCCAAAAGGGTCCGTCAAATCTCGAGCCCCCAATCCCCCATCGATTCCAGCAGCGGCTGAACGGTGAGGTCGAACTGTAGGGGGGTTAGAGTCACGTTACCGTTGCGTAATGCGGTCACATCGAAGTGTTCGGCCGGTGGTTGCTTGGGTTCCGACCAAAGCGCCCAGTAGTAGTCTCGCCCCCCCGGATCTTGGCGTTTTTCGTAAGTTCGGCCGTATTGGTCCAGCCCCATCGGGACGATCGCTAGATGGGGAGGCGAAAGCGTGGCTGCAGTGGGGATATTCAGATTAAAGAGTTTTCCCTTGGCTTCGGAACGTTTCATCAGTCCGCCGACGACGTCGCGTGCGATCACGGCGGCCGCCTGGAAATCGGCATCGGGATCGTACTCCAACGACACTGCGACGCTGGTCACGCCAAAGAAAGCCCCTTCGATCGCGGCGGCGACGGTCCCGCTGTACAGCACATTGACGCCGGCGTTGAGACCGTTATTGATCCCGCTGACGACCAAATCGACCGGATTGTCCTTGAACAGCTCGGCGATCGCCAATTTCACACAATCGGCGGGCGACCCATCGACCGCCCACGCCCAATGCCGACCGTCGCGGCGGATTGATTTGCAGGTCAGCGGTGACAAAAACGTGATCGAATGCCCCACTCCGCTCTGTTCCGTCGCCGGCGCCACGACCACAACCTCGCCTAAATGACGAAGTTGTTGTTCGAGTGCGGCAAGCCCCGGAGCGAAAACGCCGTCGTCGTTGGTTAATAAAATTCTCATTGCGATCGATTTAAAGAGAGATTGACGAACGATACCGCAATCAAAGGAGCCCCGCCGCTAAAAAAACGCCGTGCAAAATAACGCGGGATCGCAGAACG
The DNA here is from genome assembly GCF_039545035.1 of Novipirellula caenicola. Lineage (NCBI taxonomy): Bacteria > Pseudomonadati > Planctomycetota > Planctomycetia > Pirellulales > Pirellulaceae > Novipirellula > Novipirellula caenicola. Next base: position 90,165 of record NZ_BAABRO010000017.1, on the reverse strand, counting down.
ATCCAAGCAGGCCCCTTGGGTATCAATGTGGCATTTTCTACACTTCGTGATTCTTTCCTGCGACACCACTCATTCCGCTCGCTCGAAAAGACTCTCTGCAAAGACGATTTCCACGCGCGGAAACAACCCAAACGTTGCAATGGCCGACACGACTTTATCTGCGTCTGAATACACGACCGACAGCCTGACCGCCCAGCGGATCGTGGTGCTCGATTTTGGATCCCAGTACGCCCAACTGATCGCCCGCCGCGTGCGGGAACAAAATGTTTACTGCCAAATCCTGCGACATGACATCGCGGCCGATCGGATCGCTGAACTGAATCCCAAAGGGATTATCTTGTCGGGCGGGCCGTCAAGCGTTTACGTCGAAGGGGCGCCCAAGTGTGACCCGAAACTATTTGAATTGGGCATCCCGGTGCTGGGCATCTGCTACGGCATGCAATTGGCCTGTGCCGCACTGGGGGGCAAAGTCGACAACACCCCTAGCCGCGAATACGGCCGGGCGGCATGCACGATCAAAAATAACGAAACTCTGTTCCGCGACCTCGAAGGCGAAATCGAAGTCTGGATGAGCCACGGGGACCAGGTCTCTTCGATCTCGGAAGTCTTCGAACCGCTCGCTCAAACCAGCACCTGCCCCTACGCCGCGATCGCGCATCGCACGCTTCCGATCTATGGGATGCAATTTCACCCCGAGGTCACGCATACGCCCCAGGGCGGGCAGATCCTCAAGAACTTTGTCATCGACGTGTGTGGCTGCGAAGGCACTTGGCAACTCGGCGATTTTGCTCAAGCCGCCATCGATCACGTCCGTGAATTGGTCGGCGATCGCCGGGTGATTTGTGGACTGAGCGGGGGTGTCGATTCCTCGGTCGTCGCGGCCCTGTTGTACAAAGCGATTGGACCACAGCTTTCGTGCATCTTGATCGACAACGGCTTGCTACGCAAAGACGAGCAAGCGTTGGTGATTCGCGAATTCAGCGACCACTTCAAAACCGACCTGCACGTGGTCCATGCCGAAGAACGATTCCTGGCGACGCTGGCTGGAATCAGTGAACCACAAGAAAAACGTCGACGAATCGGCTTCGCCTTCATAGACTGTTTCAAAGAAGAAGCAACCAAGATCAAAAACGCTCACTTCTTAGCCCAAGGCACGTTGTATCCCGACGTGATCGAAAGTGGCGCCGATCCCGACGGGCCTGCGGCGACAATCAAACTGCACCACAACGTGGGCGGTCTGCCCGAGGAACTTGGGTTTGAATTGATCGAACCGCTGCGGGACCTGTTCAAAGACGAAGTGCGTCGATTGGGGCTCGAATTGGGGCTACCTGAATCGCTCGTTTGGCGACACCCGTTCCCAGGCCCCGGCTTGGCCGTGCGTTGCCTTGGCGAAGTCACTCGCGAAAAATTGCAAGTCCTTCGCGAAGCCGACTCGATCGTCGTCGAAGAGATCGTCAACGCGGGACTGTATCGCGAAACCAGCCAATCGTTTGCCGTGCTGTTGCCGGTGCAAAGCGTTGGCGTGATGGGCGATGCACGCACCTATGACAATGCGATTGCGATCCGCAGCGTCAAAACGGATGACTTCATGACCGCCGATTGGAGCCATCTGCCCTACGACCTGCTGGCCCGCATGAGCACGCGGATCATCAACGAAGTCGCGGGAATCAACCGAGTGTGTTACGACATCAGCAGCAAACCCCCAGCAACCATTGAATGGGAATAGAGGAAACATCGCGGGCATCCTGCAACACGCGGTCGCCCCGAGGCTGCTCCGTTTCTTCCTGTAGCATTTTTCAACCTTTCACTTTTAACTTCAGACTTCTGCCATGGCTGGACAATTCATTTACCAAGTCACCAACCTCACCAAGAAACACGGCCAGAAGGTGGTGTTAAACGAGGTCAACTTGGCGTTTTACCCCGGTGCAAAGATTGGCGTGCTCGGCCCCAACGGCGCCGGGAAATCCACGCTGATGCGAATCATGGCGGGACAGGACACCGAATTCGAAGGCACCGCGCGATTGGGCAACGGATTTAGCGTGGGTTACTTGGAACAAGAACCGCCGCTGGACCCGACCAAAACGGTCTTTGAAAACGTGCAAACCGCGGTGGCCGACCGTCGTGCGGTGATCGATCGCTACAACGAGATCAGCGTGCTGCTTGGCGATGTCACCGACGACAACGAGATGATGAAACTTTGCGACGAAATGGCAAAGCTACAGGACATCATCGACACCCAAAACCTTTGGGAACTCGATCGCCAAGTGGAAACCGCGATGGCGGTCATGAACCTGCCGCCGGGCAACGCGAACATCGACAAATTGTCCGGGGGCGAACGCCGCCGCGTGGCGATGTGCCAACTACTGATCCGCCAACCCGACCTGCTGCTGTTGGACGAACCGACCAACCACCTGGACGCCGAATCGGTCGCCTGGCTCGAACAACACCTCGCTCGCTACAGCGGCACGGTGGTCGCCGTAACGCACGATCGCTACTTCCTCGACAACGTGGCTCAGTGGATTTTGGAAATCGATCGCGGCCAAGGCATCCCGTTCGAAGGCAACTACACCGCTTGGCTTGATGCTCGCGCGAAACGCTTGGCGGTTGAAGCACGCACGCAGAAGGCTCGCGATAAATCGCTTGCCCGCGAATTGGAATGGATTCGCATGAGCCCCAAAGCGCGGCAAGCGAAGAGCAAAGCTCGTATCAAGTCGTACGAGGAATTGTCGGCTCAATCGTACGAGGACAAACCAGACGAACTGGAGATCCAAATTCCATCCGGCCGCCACCTGGGCGACCTTGTGATCGAAGGCAAAAACATTCACAAAGCGTTCGGCGAGAAAGTCCTGATCGACGACCTCAGTTTCCGTTTGCCACCGGGTGGTATCGTCGGGGTGATCGGTCCTAACGGGGCTGGCAAAACCACGCTGTTCCGCATGTTGACCGGACAAGACACCCCGGACTCGGGCACGATCCGCGTTGGCGAGACGGTCGACTTGGGCTACGTCGACCAAAGCCGCGACGCATTGGATCCGAACAAGACCGTTTTCGAAGAAATCAGCGGCGGCCATGACCACTTGGAAATGGGCGGACGCAGCATCGCAGCTCGCTCGTATGTATCGCGATTCAACTTCAAAGGCCCCGACCAAGAAAAGAAGGTCGGCAACCTTTCTGGTGGAGAACGCAATCGAGTCCACTTGGCAACACTACTACGAAAAGGTTGTAATGTGTTGCTGTTGGACGAACCGACCAACGATCTCGATGTCGATACGTTACGCGCCCTTGAAGAGGCGATTGAGAACTTCGCCGGTTGCGTGGTTGTCACCAGTCACGACCGCTGGTTCCTTGATCGACTCGCAACGCACATCCTGGCGTTTGAAGGCGACGGGAAGCTAACGTGGTGCGAAGGCAACTTCGACATCTACGAACGAAACCTTCGTGAGCGGATGGGAGACGATCCGGACGAAGTTTCCAAACGAGCTCGTTACAAAAGCATTCACGCGGGTTAATTTCGCTGTCGCGGTTTTGTCCTCCGAAGGCTGAAGTTCCTGGAAAACAGGATTCAGCAAAATGAACATTCAGTACCGCAGCACTCGGATTCGACAACCTGAACCGATGTGCTGCGCTGCCCCTTTGCGGGTAAACCACCCCACACTCTCACACCACAACGAAAGACAAAATCAATGACCATTCTTCGAGTCGGAACAAACGAAAAGTATTCGGACGGTTGGAGCTCTATCTTCGGCGACGGCCCCAAGCCCCAAAAGACAACGAAGAAAAAGTCCAGCAAGAAGTCGGCTAAGAAAAAAACGACAAGCAAAGCAAAGGCCGCCGCCCCGGCGCCGAAAACCAGCAAAAAGAAAACGACCAAGAAAAAAGCGGTAGCCAAAGCCACGGTTGGCAAAAAGAAGGCGACCAAAAAGAAAAAGAAGGGCTGAGCTAAGAGCATGAACAGAGCGGGACAGGCTTCCGGCCATCCGATTCACCGATCGGCCCGACCGGAAGCGGCGTTGCCACTCCCGCAGTGACACCCCTCCCTTCCACCGACGCTTTCATCCCGAAACGTGCCCTACGAGATGCCAAACCAATCGCCCCCCGATGCAATCAAAGAACCGCTTCGGCGACTGGCGGGTTATCTAAACTTCTCGTCCGGCACCAGCGACCCCGCGATCTTCACCGCTTGGAACGAAGTCTATCAACAAGCATCCGCAGGGGACCCGCTAACCGGGCCCGCCGCGTGGTTGGTGCTCAAGGATTGGATGACCGAAACGCTGGCGTCGCTGCAAGCCAGCCAAGCCGCGTTTCGGGATACCAGCCAAGCTCAACGAGTCGTCAAGATTCTGTGGAGCGATCTGCTTCCCGCGTACGTCGATTACCATCGCGATCTGCTGTTTCACCAACAGCCCGAACTGCTGTTCAACGGCTTCTTCATGGGCCGTGCGGCCGACGTGATCCTAGCGATTGCGTTCGCCGGTGATGCCAATGACGCCAGCGACGAAGCGATTGTCGATCGTGCGATCGAACAACTCAACGACTACGTTGGTTATCGCCCTGTACCGGTGCTCGAGAATCGCCGCTGCGAACCGTACCCACACGAGTTTGTTCGGCCGATCCCGCTGTACATTGCCGGCGCCGGAATTTCCGCGGGCCCGTATCATGATGTGATCGAAGCGGCTCTGGAAGTACTCCGCGACACTGACCCGGACATCCTTCGCGCTGCCTCGTTTGATCTGAACCGCGTTCAAGAGCTTTCGCTGGACCCGCGCGCGTTCGATTTTGATCACCCGGTGAACCGAAGGCCGAACTATCACTTTGGCGGCTGGGACACTCGGTCGATCACACTGGACGGTCACTACGACCGATTCGTGTTGCGACAAGTCACACTGGATGCCCTGCTCAGCCGGCTTCGTGAACCGAGCGACATGGAACGATCCGAACTGCTGGTCGAAGCCGCGACCGTTCTAGCTGGCACGATCTTGATGGCTTCGGGAATCAGCGGATGGGGGCCGGGTGCGTACACCAGCGACATTACTCTGACGTCGCTGATGAAGCCCATCGCTTCCTACCGGGACGCGTTTTACGAAGATCGATTGAGGCAATTGCAAGGCCAACATGCCGAACGTTTGGCGCAAGAACAACAACTGCGGCGGCAACCGTTTGGAGCCGTCCGGCAACACCTAAACGCGGCCCTTGCCGAACGCCGCGCCGTGCAGGTTCAACATGTCCAACTAGCTCGCATGTATGCCCGCATGGGGTACCCGGATGCGGCCAAACGGCAATCCGATACGGTGCCTGCAGCATCGGCGAGAATGTTTTGCCGAATCGATTGCGACATGACCTTGGGTCTACGCGCATTGCGAGCCGGACGGATCGAAGACGCGCTGCGTGTGCCGGCGGAAACATTCGACCTGCTTCGCCGTGCGATCGAATGTGGCGCGGTCATCGACCCGTGGGACATTCTCGGGTTTGGGGGCAACTTTAGCTTGTACCCCAGTCCCGAATGCAGCGTCCATGACGCCCGCGTCGATGATTTGTTGTTCATGATCGAACAGATGTTTAGTTACATGGCCCGGGTTTGGAGCGAAGCTGCAGCGCAGAACAACCAAGCCGCCTATGACGAGATGGAAACGCGCTATCGCGAAATGGCCGAGTGGTGGCGTCAATTCGCCGCGCACACGATCGATTCGATCGAAGCCACCGATCCGCTGGAATCTTACGAGTCGGCTAAACTTGTCGCGCGAGCCCTTCGGCTGTGGCACGAAGGGGGCGCCGAAGCCGGCAATATCGCTTTCTGGGCACCGCATGCGGAACTGTTTGACTCGCCTCGCGCTTATGCCCTAGTGATCTCGGCGCTGCTTGACCGCGACGATTTCACGCCCGCAATGGCGTTGTTGGTGCACTGGCTAAACAACGCCGATCGCGTTGGACTACGACTCGGTGGCAGCTCGCTGCCGCGACTCGCCGAGCGTTGGTTGCTGCGATTGCGATTCTCGCTCGAAGGCGAAGGCGAAGCCTACGTGCAGCCCGCGCTGAAACAGTCCGCCGGAAACGACACGGCAAAAATCTGGCCAATGGTTCGTAAATTCTTCGACTACCTCGAAGCCAATGCCGAATCATTCTGGTCCGCACCGCAGTTCAACCTCGATCAATCGCCTGGCACATCGAAAAACCGCGACTGGGATCGCGAACTGCTGCAGATCGAAGAAGGCGACGACGAGGACGGCGGACTGTATGACGCCGCCTACGAGGACATGTCCTATCGTGACACCACCGACGATGGCAACGAAGGTGCGATTTTCGAATATGGCGACGATGGCAGCCGCGATGAGCTCGAAGCGGAATCGAAACGGCTGACCGAACACCTCAGCTTCATGCAGTCGTTGGCACGCATGTGGGCCGTCGCCGCCGACGTTGCCGTGATGGACGAAGACGAAAACGATTTGCCCGACCGCGTGCAATCGCTCGAAGCGTGGGGCGCACGCGCACGTGAAAACCGGATCGGGCTGCTCGAGCTACTCGATGCCGTCCGTCGTTACAAAATCACCTCCGGCGGCAGCGACAAAGAGTCGATGCGGAACTATGACCGCCACCGGGTGCTGCGTGACTCGTTGATGGAACGAATCATCGGCACCGCAGTCGAAATGTCGGATTCACGGCGATTGGTTTGCGGCGCCTTGCTGGCTCATCCGACCACCAGCTGGGATTCGATCGATCCCGACGACGAGATGGTCGAAGACGACGTGAAGAGCGTCAAGATGTTCGCCGCCCTAATCGCTGGTGATACCGAAGCGGTTCGCAAACAGTTCCCGTCGTTCTTGGCGGCACTGCGTGACAAGAACCTGCTATACATCCCGCTGTCACGCGGCGGTGATCCGGTGAAGATCTATGTCGCACGATTACGACAACGTGTGCTGCGTCACTTGATGCTGTGGTTGCCCCGTCGTGGTTTGATCGCCGAAGCATGCCAGTTGATTGAAACGGCACGCGAGATGGAACAATTGAATCCGATTGGCGTCGGCGCAGTTACCGAGTTTGATGGACTGTTCCAAGTTGGATTCCGCGCTCTGGTCGCTTCGATCGTCGAATCGGTACGCATCAATCGCGAAGCCAACCATGACGAACCGGTGGACGAAAAAGCGATTGCCGATGACCTGATTCCGCTATTGGAACGGCTGACCGAAACCCTGCTTGGCAGCTGGCTTGCACACAGCCAAACGCTACGTCTGTCGCCGCTGGAAACCGTCACCGATCCGAAGAAGTGGGCGCAACTTGTTGAGTTCATCAAAGAGTATGGCGACCCGATCTTTACGCAAATGTTCCTGCAACTCGGCAACGTCCGCGCCATCCTGCATCAGGGCGTCGGCGTTTGGTTGGAACGTGTCCTCGAAGAAGGGGACGACCAATTTTGTGACACCAAGCTGTTTAGAGATCTTGAATCGGGGGCACTGAAGATCTCACGTGCCGAACGACCGATCGCACTGGTGTATGAAGCATTGATTGATCATCACGCCGAGTACCTGGATTACAACAGCACGACGACGCAGAGCGATCGTGGCGACTTAGTCTATATGTTCTTGGACTTCTTGCGTTTGCGAGTTCGCTATGAACGCATTGCATGGAATTTGAAACCAGTGATGTGGGCTCATGAAGTCTTGGTGCGAAGTGGACTCGAAGCCGCATCGGTACTGTGGCGACGCAGTCTCAGCGAACGTATTGACTCGGAAGCCGAGATCTACGTCACCAAGCTTCGCCAAATGCAAAAGGATTATGCGATGCGAATGCCGACGGTCGCTGACCGCATCCTTGAACGGTTTGTGCAACCAATGACGATCGACCGGATGCGTGCGTTGGTGGGACCGGCGATGCGTGATGCCGAAAACAATCAGCCCAGCCGCGCGTTCGAATTGCTCGAAGAAGAATCTGAAATTTTGACGCGGCATCCCACCGGAGTCGGACTCGACGTTCCCGCTTGGCTAGATGCTTTGGAAGAAGAAGTCGAACAGCTAGCAAAGCGAAGAATCAGTAGCGAAATTGATCCTCAATCGCTGATCACCATTCCGGTCACACCGCTAAGTGTCAGCGAACTGAATGATCAATTGACGCTTGCTCGCAGCCAAGGACGTCGTTTGCCGCACATGCAATAGACAAACCGCTGTTTTGACCGCGTCCTGCCCTTTTCTTTTAAACATGATTTCCCTTTTCTTTTCGATCTAAGTTCGCGAGATTTTTTCTGCGAAATTTTCTTCTGCATGCTATGCGGATAAACGAATCTTTACAAAAGTGGCCGAGCTATCCATACTGCGACCCGCACGTGATGGACGCAGGGCACTCTGTAAACATTCGTCCGGATTATTTCGTTCGAAAAACTCACTGAGAACCAAATCGGAATGGACCACTTTTCGACAAGCAAAGACACACGGATGAACATGCTTGCCATTAGCCAGTTATCCACACTGCGATGGAGTTTTTCAGAAGACGTTCACGCTTACGCATCACGAGGCTTCACGGGGATCGGAGTCTATCGTCCCAAGCTCGAAGACTTTGGTCTTGACCGCACCATTGAACTGCTGGCCGAGGCCAGCATGTCGGTCACGTCACTGTCATGGGTCGGCGGTTTCACCGGCAGTGATGGACGTGCCACCGATGATGCGATTGCCGATGCGATCCATGCGGTCCGCGACGCAGCCAATTTAAAAGCCGACACCTTGATCGTGCTCGCCGGCGGCCAGAACAATCACATTCGCAACCATGCCCGACGCACCCTTTGTGACGCACTGCACGAGATCGCGATTGTGGCCGAAGAGTTTGGCGTTCGATTGTCACTCGAACCATTTCACCCGGGGTGTGGTGACGAATGGTCGTTCGTGAACGACTTGCAATCGACGCTCGACATCATCGAAACCGTGGGCAGCCCCAACTTGGGTTTGGTACTGGACACGTACCATGTCGGCATGGACGAAGAGGTTGTGCGTTGGCTGCCCGACGTGGTGCCTCATTTGCATCTGGTTCAACTTGGCGATGCCCGCCATTCACCGCTAGGTGAGATGAACCGCTGCTTGTTGGGCGAAGGCTGTGTTCCGCTACGCACGATTCTGGAAACGCTTCGCGAGCATCGCTACGCCGGTCCGCTGGAAGTCGAATTGATCGGCGAAGATGTCGAGACTCATTCGTACGACGAGATCCTTGATCACGCCCGCAACTTCTTTGATCGCATGCCCGGACTCGTCGGCAACAAGTAAACGAAGCGGCCCTGCCAAGAGTCAATAGAGTATCGGCTTCTGCAGTGCCCCTGCTCGGGTCGCTGCGTGTCTCCGATAGCTATCCGCGTTTTGCCGGCGAAGCGGTGTCGCCTAACGTCGCTTCGGTTCCAGGGGAACGGGCTGCGGCAACCAATCCACCGACATAGATAAGTCCAGCAGACACAGCCGAGGCAGTGGCGATCGCAGTCAACGCACCGACCGCGTATCGAATGTACTTGGCGATGACAACCATCCCCATGAACCCGATCTCGCCCGTAGACTCAGGTGCAAGCATGTCCGCACTTGGCCAGACACCCCAGAGGACTGCGGCGAAGCAAGCCAGCGAGAACAATACGAAGAGAGCAAAAATCAACTTCGGCGGCAAAGCAGTGACTCCATGATCCTTGACCAAGCCGGCAGCTTATTCACCGTTTTCGGCTGTCGTTGAGTGCGACGTCGGTGCTGCTGCAGAGACCGTCCATTGCGGGATCGGGATCATCGACGACCGAGCCACCAGCAGGAGCATGCCAGCCAAGATCACGAGCATCGGCATTTCATGATCGACGTGAAGTCGACCAGATTGCCGGAGCACCGAGAGCAGGCTTGCGATGAGGAAGAAGGGACCGATGGCGACCGTGACTTTGTCGATACCGTGCATGACCATCGGAAGCAGCCCGGCGGCCGCAAGTCCGAGAGTCCAAATCCAGTTGATATCGGGCGCTAAACCGAGCGACGAGAGTAGCCATCCCACTCCGACAACGATTAGCACAAAAGGAAGCAGAAGCGTTCGTTTGTCGGCAGCAAATGGAGGTCGATCAGGCATTATCGGTTGGATGCGGTGCAATCGGCGTGGAGGACTGTAGCAGGGATATCGTTTACAGACGGGTGACACCTGCCTTGACGGCGGAGAACGAATCCAATCCCCCCACCAGCATAACACCGAATCATCGACCACGCGGCGGCGAATGCAAAAAATCGACTGCGTACCTTGTCGGGGTTACTGCCTCGGCGGCACTCGGCAGCTCTGGTGTCTCCGCGTTTTCGAATTCGACGCAAGGTTCGTCTGAATCACCACGCTCGAGCGACGGTGACCTGCCGCACCTTCCCTAGCGACTTGTTGTTTCACCGTTGGCTTGGGCGGTATGGGAATCCCAGAGCGGGATGCGGCGGTCTTCGGAGAGGAATTCGCGGTTCACTCGCTCGGGGTCCTGCTGTGACCACGTCTCACGCATCGACGCCGATGTGACCATTTTGCGGACGCCGTCATCATGCCAAACACATTCGTAGAGTGTTGGGTTCCAGCGACGGGTGGGCAATTGCGAGGGCTTCTTCACCAAACGCCAGGCGCGGACATGAAACCGCTTCTCTTGTTTTGACCAATCGTAGAAGATCAGCTGCTGAAACACCTCGCGTCCGTTTTCGTCGACAAAGTGGTTCAGCTCGATCATATCGACCCGCTCCGTCAAACTAGATGGACTTTGATCTGCCACGCCTGACGCGACGGTGGCGATGATAAAGGTGGCAATGGACCAGAATGTAGACATCGCGATTCTCCTTTATTTAGAAATCACAACATTGGCGTTAGCGAATCGTACCAACGCATGTAAAGAGTGATACCAAGGCTAAAAAGATCGGGGGGCGAACATGCCCTCAACCCGACCGTCGGCAATTTTGACCGCCGCTGCCGAAATGGATTTTCTCGGAACGCTCGACAAATCACGAGACAAATGGCTCCCGTGACGCCAGAGTTTCCGGACCGATTTGAGCATCCGATGCAGCCTGTCGCCGGCGAATTGCGAAGCAAATGACGGAAAACAAGGCGGCAAACCGCAGAAAAAACACAGCCTTTCTGCGACGACGAAACCTGCTTTTTTGGGGGGAGCGGACGTCGTAAATCGTAATTGAAAATTACCGGGCGGCTCGCGCCGCACTGCTATAAAAACCACTCGGTGAGGGCCAAAGCAGATGCATTGGTTGTAAGGCACCGGGTAGCGAGTGGGACTCGGCCGCGGACGCGCGAGCGGCTCAGTTAATCAACAAGCCGTGGACAACGTTCGCTAGGTGGAACCCTGGTTTTTCAGCCCAGATGACACAGTATCCGAACCAACTTCGCCTTGTGCCGCGTCGACGGTTTCACGCTCGGCCGACGGGTCTTCGGCCGGACTGGTTTCACTGGGCGTCTCGGTTCGAACACGAAGCCGAACGCGGTCGTCCTCGAATTCAATCTCTTCAAACCGGCTCAACCACTTCGCGGTCTCTGGATTCTTGTAGAAATCTTTTGCTAGGTTTTCACCAGCCATCGCGTCGACAATCGATTGCGGCACCTCGCTCCCTTTGACTTCGGCGCCAATCAACTTGATCACCACCAAGCCATCTTCGAGTGCCACATCGAAATGGGCTTTGGCATTGAAGTAACGTCCCTCGCCGCCAGGCAACATGTCGGTCGGCACGCTGACGTCCCCCACCACTTGCCCATCGACAATCTCGACGTGCAGTTTGCCACGCAGCGAATCATCCCGGCTGATCAACGCGTTGATATCGTTGGCCGTTAACACCAACTCTTTGTATTGTACCTCAGGCTCAGGCACTTCGAGCGATTGCTTGAAGGTTTCAATCTCGGCTTCAAGCTCTTCGTACTGCTCTGGCGCGTACTGGACGGTAGGCAGTTCAACCGGAGCGGTGGCCGTGAACTTTTCGACCTGCCCCATGTACAGCCAATAGGCTCCTGCGGCAACGCAACCGACCGCAGCGGTAAGAAAAAAGAAGCCCGCCAAACATCCATAAAACCAGCACCCTTTTGAACTCGGGGATGCAGGTGAATTCGCAGAGACGGAGGATTCCGAGTCTTGCGAAACGCGGTCGTCGCGAAGGGAATTCGACATGGAACCTTGGACCGAGGCGTTGTGTGCAGGAAGGGAGGAAGTCGAGGGGAACCCGGATTGGTTCCCCTAATGAATGACTCACCAAACTTGGCACGGAACCCAACTGTGTTCCGCTGCCTCAATCACTGTACTCGTCACTGTACTCAAATTCCCAGCACTCAAGATCGCTGCCCACGAAGTCTGTGCAGGCAAAATCGAGGTGCTTATGCAATGCAATTGCAGCCAAACCGCCGCACTAGCCGACGCACCACATTTCTTGGAACCACTGCACTCGCACGGCGCGGGTGGCAGTGTACTTGCCGTTGACGGGATCGAACTTGTTGTTTTGCAGGAAGCTGACGAAAGCGTCGTGGGGCACTTCGGCGTGCTGCGCGACCACATCCACCGTTTCACTTTCGGGTTTCCAGTCGTAAAGCAACTTATTGTCACGTTCGAACCATTGGTCCAAGTACTCAGCGTTGCTGCCGCTGGTGACGACAAAGTCACATTGCTTCTTACACAAAAAGCACAGCAACTTCGCCGCCAATTCGCGTGCTTGGACCGTATTTTTGTTACAAGCGTTCGCAGCAATATTCCAAATGCTGACAAAACCGTCGTCATCGATATCCTCGGGCGCCGCCTTGATATCGGACAACGTCAACCCTAGGTCGACGGGAGTCGCTGCTTCGGTTGCCGCATTATCCCCCTCGTTTTGACCTTCGATCGCAGGCTGTTCAGCTGTGTTGTCTAATTCCGTATCCGCCATCTAAATTCCTCAGTAATATCAAACTAAATCATGCAATCGTTCAGGTATGCCCGTATTGTAACACACTGAACCTAAAAAACGCATCCGTGATTTAACGACGGACCGCCGCACGTGAATCAACCAAAATCAATGGCAACAAGATTATCACGCCCCAGCGATCACTAAATCCATTGCGTGGGTCTAATCCCCACCTTAAGAAAGCAGCAAAAAGGACTAACTTTTTTGCTTTGCTTGTTCGACTTGTCGCTGCCGTTCGGCGAAACGACGTTTTTGTTCGTCGCTAATTTTATCAACACATTGCGGACAATGAATCCCTGGTTTGTAATCGGGATGCTGTTGTGCCTCGGTATCGACGGGCCAACCACAGGCGAAGCACAAGACATGGTCACTGACTTTCAATCCATGCCCGACCGCCACGCGTTCATCAAAAACGAAACACTCTCCGTTCCAGCGAGATTCTTCTTCGGGGACCTGCTCGAGGTATTTCAAGATGCCTCCGCGAAGATGATACACCTCTTTGAAACCACGCTGCTTTAACAGTGCCGTCGACTTTTCACAGCGGATCCCCCCCGTACAAAACATCGCCACTTTGGTGTGTTTTTCAGGATCGAGATGGTTGTCCACGTAATCGGGAAACTCACGAAACGTATGCGTCTCTGGACTGGTCGCTCCTTCGAAGGTACCGATCGCCACTTCGTAGTCGTTGCGAGTGTCGATCAAGACGACATCGGGGTCGCTGATCAAATCGTTCCAGCGCTCGGGATCGACATACGTGCCGACCGTGTCGTTGGGATCGATCCCATCGACGCCGAGCGTGACGATCTCTTTTTTCAAACGAACTCGCGAACGTTTGAACGGGATCTCGTCACAGTAGGATTCTTTCACGTCAAGATCGGCCAACCGCGGGTCCGAGCGAAGCATCGACAACAGCGCGTCGATCCCTTCTCGCGAACCCGCCACGGTCCCATTAATCCCCTCGGTCGCCAACAACAACGTGCCTCGCACGCCACGCGCCATCATCTCGGCAAGCACGCGAGGTCGGAGCTCGACGTAATCCGGAAGCGACACGAACCGATACAGCGCGGCCACAACGACCGCAGGGGATTTGTCAGCCATCTTGTTCACTCAACCACCGCAATGTGGATCACACCAACATGCGAAGTGCAGCCAATGCAGCACTGTAATCTGGCTCTTGGGTGACTTCGGAAACGATTTCCTTGTACGCCACTTTGCCTTCGGCATCTAACACGATCACCGCACGGGCCAACAGCTTCAATTCTTCGATCGTCAAACCGTAGTCCGAACCAAAAGCGTGCGTTTGGTAGTCGCTAGCGGTTCGCATTTTGATGTTTTCCGCGCCACAGAAACGGGCTTGAGCGAAGGGCAGATCGCGGGTCACGGTGACGGCGTTGATCTTGTCGCCGAAAGCCGCCAATTCCTCATTGAAACGCTTGGTTTGGATCGCACAGGTGGGGGTATCCAAGCTAGGTGCGACGCTGATGATCGAAGGTTTTCCCTTCAAATCGTCGAGCGTCAATGTTTGAATTCCGTTTTCGGCGTAATGCAGCGAAAACGCAGGTGCAGCAACTCCCACGGCCAAATCGTTGCCTTCCAAAGTCATTGGATTGCCCTTGAAAGTGATCACTCCTGAACGTCCCATATCGAAATCCTTGCGTAAACGGTCTATAAACTAGTCAAGACAAAATTATGATGTCGAATCGGCGAATCGTGAATAGGGTGCATTTCGGCTTGGAATATCCGTTCCACCAAGGACAAACACTGTTTGCCGTCGATGTTCGGCCAGCAGAGCGTGTTTTTTTGTTTCGAAAACGTCCTCGTGGCTGCTTATCCATTCGCCCTGCATTGAAGATTTGACTTTTTGCCAATTTGGCTTTAACTAGGAATTTGTGTTGGCTGATCTGATGTCTCGTTTTCGCGATTTCCAAGCGGGTCGCTGTTTCGATCCCCATTTGCAATCTCAGCGGCCCAGTGGCCGAGTCTCGCAAATGGGCCGTGTCCCACAAAGCCAACGGGCACAGTTTCGCCGCCCCATCATCCGAGTGATGAGGTTATGGGTCGTCGCGTTGGGGCTGGCCTGCATTCCAGCGGCAAACGGTTTCGCAGCGGACTCGAAATATGCCCACAGCGATTCGAATGCTCGCTACATTCACCACATTGATCTTTACGATATCAATAATCGCAAGATCACTCCGGAATCGGACCAACCGTATTCGCCGCTGAACACCTGCGGCCGCTGTCACGACTATGACGCGATCTCACACGGTTGGCATTTCAACGCCTTCATGAACGATTCGGTCGACGGTCGCCCAGTCGACGGTCGACCAGGTGAACCTTGGATTTGGACCGATGCACGCACCGGCACTCAGCTACCCTTGTCGTACCGCGATTGGAAAGGGTCGTTTGATCCCGCGGAACTGGGGATCAGCCGCTGGGAAATGACGCATCAATTTGGCAGCCGACTCGCCGGCGGCGGTGTGGCCGTCGCTCCGGAGGACGATGCCGAATCAAAAACGGCGGCGAAGTCCGATGCCGAGCAAGAGCCATCAGACACCGAAAGCGACAATGCTGCGGCGGATTCGGCCAAACCCAACCGCTGGCCGTTGAGCGGTTCGATCGAAATCGATTGCATGGTTTGTCACGCCAGCAGCGGTGTGTACGACTTCAACACCCGTCGCGAACAGATCGAAGACGAAAACTTTGCCTGGGCGGCAACCGCCGCACTGCGACTCGGGACCGTCAAGGGAAGTGTTTCGCGGATCAAAGACGGCTCGGACCCGAACGATGAGTCGACGCAGCAAAAACTGCCCAAAGTCACCTACGACGCGCGGAAATTTGAACTCGATGGCACCGTCTTCATGGACGTGATCCGTGAACCGCATAACAACGCGTGTTTCCAGTGTCACAGCCAACGGACGGTCACCGAATCTGGAATCGAACATCGCTGGATGCATGACGAGGACGTTCACCTTCGTGCGGGGATGCAGTGTGTTGATTGTCACCGCAACGGTATCGAACACCATACGGTTCGTGGATTTGAAGGCGAACAGAACCCTGCGTCGTCGTTAAACCCAACCGCCACATCAACACTCACTTGCAGCGGATGCCACTTGGGCGACGAACAAAATTCGTCAACGATCGCGGCACGCCCAGGCCGGCTGGGGGCTCCCTATCCGCATCACCAAGGTTTACCACCGCTGCATTTCGACAAATTGTCTTGCACCGCGTGCCACGGTGGACCGGTCCCGCGTGAAGAGGCGGTGCGGATCATGACCAGTTTGTCGCATTCGCTGGGATCCAAAGAACATCGCACCGGGTTCGAATTGCCTGCAATCGCAGGCCCGATCTATAGCAAGATGGACGATGGAAAGATCTATCCGCAGCGAGCCATTTGGCCTGCGTACTGGGGCTCGCTGAGCGATGGCAAAATCAAGCCGCTGGATCCAGCTAGCACGTATGACTTGACGCGTCGATCGCTGCGAGTGCGACGTGATTTTGTCGAAGAAATTATCTCACCCAAACTCGGCAGCTCAGATCGCAAGAAGATCTTAGGCGATGACCGCTACCGACTGCCCGACGAAGAACTCAGCGAGGAAGAGCGAAACAAATTGGCGATCGCTCAAAAAGAAGCCGGCGCTGAATCGTTCAACGAGAAAGTCGCCGCGTCGCTGGAATCGCTTGAAAAAGAGCTGAAGATCGATACCGCCGTGTATGTCTCGAGTGGCTTTGTTTATCGCCGTGGTGAAGATGGCAAAACGGTGACGCAGGTTCCACGTGACGAGATTGAAAACGCCGAGGCGATTGAGATGACGACATGGCCGATCGCGCACAACGTTCGTCCCGCAGGCTGGGCGTTGGGGGTCGGCGGCTGTACCGAGTGCCACCGCGAAGACAGCGTCATGTTTGCATCGACGGTCCAGTCGATCGGTCCCGGTCCCGACCAAGGAACCCGCGTCACGATGGCGTCGCTGCAGGGCCTCGATCCAAACCAATCGCTGATGTGGAACCAATTGTTTGTCGGGCGAGCGTCGTTCAAGTACTTGATGGCAACCTCGATCTTGGTGCTGTGTTTGATCTTGTTGGTTGGCGTCGGAGCGATGGCATCGCGGTTGGCGGGACATCATCGTCATCATCCGCCCGCCGCCTAATTGCCTTACGATATTCGACTCAAACCTTCGCCGACAACGGTTCCATCCGTACATCCCTTATTGAAGTTATGATCAAACTTGCCACTCAAATCTGCTTGTTCATCATCGTGGTTTGCACGATCGTCCTTGCTGCCACGGCGCTGCCGGCGTTGTTGGGCGATCACCTCGAAGGCAAGACACTGATTCTGCACATGATGGCCAGTGGCGGCGTGGTCACGCTACTGCCGATCTTGGCAATCCTGTTGCTTGGCCAAGCGATCGGAGTCCAGGGATCCAACGCGTTGCTGCAAGTCGGATTTTGGACCTCGGTGGTGACGGGGTTGCTTTCGATCGCCAGCATCTTTGGATGCATGATGCCAATCTCATCCACCGCTACCATGCACACGTTGGTGCTGATCCACGGTTACACCGGGTTTGCGATGGTCCCTGCGGTTACGCTGTTGTTGTTCGGAATGATCCGTTGGCGACGCATGAATTCAATTCGGTCGACGACGCCTGGGTGAAGCCAGGTGGGTTTTCGTGCAGCCGGATGGTCGGCGGTGACGCGAATCAAAGCTCGACTGAGGGTTTCCGCAGCGGCGGCGTAGGTTGATGGCACACCGTCGACCGACGAGGCAATTTGCTCGGCGAGTCGGCAGGCCTGGACATCGGCATCAAATTCCGTCCGATAGGCCACCCAACGCAGCATCACCAACGTCAATCCAATCGCGACGACGCTGCCCGCGACCATCGCCCAGCCCGCATCTCCGGCGAAATGGGTCACCGACGCACCGACGGCCCAAGCGGGCAAAATCGATAACATCCGCAGCGGCACATGACGACGACGCAGATGAGCCGCTTCGTGAAGCACCACCATCGCCACCTGTTCGCGTGGCAGTTCGTCGAGCAATCGATCCGATAACAACAACGTGCGAAGCGGGGGCACGACGCCCGTGATCATCGCGTTGAACGAATTGCCTTCGGTTTGCCAACGGACCATCTTGGTGCGACGCAGTCCGGCGGCGGACAAGACATTGGCCACCCAATGTTCCGTGTCCGAATCGAGTGCGTCGGTTTTGAATAGCCGCGAAACCAACCAAGGCATCCCGGCGACAAGAAACACCACCAACGACACGCCCATCACCCAACCGGTCTGAGTCTTGCTGATCGGCAGTTGCATGATCGCATCGGCGCTAGCCAACAACATCAACACGGGAACGACCAACCAAGCCGTTGCACCTCGAAACGAGCTGATGATGCTGCGTAGATGCGATCCCACGCCTCGATCGGTGTAATCAAGCAGAACACCATAACGATGTTCAGCCGACCAACTTGCGGCGGCAAGCGCGAGCCCTGGAAACAACAACACCAATGCTTGCAGGAACATCGAATTCTGAATCACGGGCAACGTATCGAGCGAGCGAGCCAATCCGAATCCGCCCAAACACATCACGACCACGCCCAGGCTAAGCCAGCGAAAGACATCGAGCTGGGTTTCCAACCACTGAGCCCCTTGAATCGGCTCGATATTGCCCGCCATGACTTGCCGCGATGTCGTGCGGGCGGCGACGTGACAAAGGATCCACCAGGCGGTGATCATTCCAGCTGTCGCCACGATCGCTCGCATCATGTCGACTTCGCCAGCAGGTAGCGAACCACAACTAAGCGAAAGGACGACCAACAGGAAAGATTGCAGATGCATGATTGAGCCGGGGCAAAGGGAGTAAGCTCCGCGAATGGGAATCCCGAGTGTAGCACCCAATTTTTCAAATTCGGGAATTTCGCCCACAATCCCTCGCCAACAAAGTCGCCTCGGATCTGAATATTTCGATTGGATCGATTACAACGGCTTGAGACTCAGATCGGAAAAAACGGCATGCGTGTTGACCACACGCAGCCCAATCGCGCCGGCTGCATAATGATCATCGCGGCTCGTCAAAACGAGCTTTCCGTTGTCAAACACTTCAAAATGATCACCCTTGGCTCGCACCCGAAATCGGTGGGCGACATTGGGATCAATTTGCAGATCCGCACGAGCGATCTCACGCCAATTTTGGCCATCGGTACGGCCAAAGATCACGCGATTGTCACGTGGAATCAAGCCAGCAAAATATCCTCGCTGGGCGTCATATCCCACCGCCGTAGCGGAGGTGCGAAACAGCAACCCCGCATCCCGAGCCGTCGCATCGCCGCGGAAATCGATCGTGACCTCGGCATCCACGTCGGCCGAGACCTCACCGTCGAGCATCCATTTTTCGCCGCTTCGGTATGCGTTGATGGGCGTTTCAGGAACAACCCCAAGATGCACGCCCGCATCATCATGACGGATGAATTGATGGTGCCCGTAGTAAGACCCATTGCCTAGTTCAGCAGGATCCTTAAGCGAAGCATTCCAAGGCAATTCCAACTTCACACTCGATTCACCGGAGGGCCGATCCAACGGCACTCCCGCAGCGACGGGCTTACCGAACATCGGCAAATGGTTAGGTCGAAAACGCATCGGCTGGACCAACACGCTGCGTCGCCACCCTGGTTCGCGGTCGCGTTTGGCGTGAAAGACATGCCACCACTGTTTTCCGTCGATCGTTTGAACGAAACAAGAATGCCCGACGCCATAGGTTTCCGCGGTCGCTTGAAAAACGGGGCGATCGTGTTTTTGCCACGATGCGGGATCGAGCGGATCGTCGCCCTTCAGTTCCAATCGGCCGAGCTTGTAGGTCGGCAACCAAGACGCACCACACGAATAGATCACAAACGTTCGATCCCCGTGTTTGAGCACCTGCGGTCCTTCGGCAAGTCCTCGCTCATCTGGCTTGGGCTCAACACGCTCCCACAAATAGTCGTCGTTATCACAAATGCGAACACGAGGTCCCGCTAGTTCCGTCGGCGATTTCATGGGGGCGATGTACAGGTATTGTTGATCGGTCCCCGGTGCATCCCAACCAGACCAAATCGCGTACCGCCGCCCCTTGTGCTCTAGCACGGTCATATCGATGGCCCACACATTGGGGGAGCGTCCATCATCGCCGTCGCCGGTGGCAAAGGGACCATGCAGTTTGTACGGCCCCAGCGGATCCTTAGACTGCGAACGCAATACATAAGCCAAGTGGTTTTCATTTTTGCCATCAGAGCCTGCAAAGTAGATGTGCCATCGGTCGTCGAGGTAGTGCAGTTCGGGCGCCCAGATCTCTTGCGAATACGGGCCGGATTCCGGTGCCTGCCAAACGATGTGCTTTTCACCTAGCGACGTGATCTTATCCGTGGTGTGAATCGCAATCCCGCGATTGCCATCGGAAAAACACCACAGGTACCGTGCTGCATTGGGGTCGCGAACCAACCAAGGATCCGCGCCTTCGGCTATCGGATTGACAAATTGATTCGACGACAACGAGCTGGTCGAGTCGGTTGGTTTGAAGGTGGGATCGCCCGCATCCTTGGGAAGTTTGCGGTTCCAATCGAGGAGTGTTTTTTTGAACTGCTGGACAAGGTCGGCATTCGCATCGGCAACATTGTTGCTTTCGGATACATCGGTGCTGAGATCATACAGCTCGGCACCGCTGCCGTCGTAGTTCAGATGAAATTTCCACTTTCCATCACGCATTGCCAAATCCGAATTGGGCTCTCGCTTCGTTCCAGGACGATCGGGGGGACGTCGCCAAAAAAGCGGCGCTGTACGGCTTTCGCTTGCCAAACCAAGCAACGTCGTGTGCAAATCTTCGCCGTCCAAGTCTATCTTCTCGGGCAGTGGCGTGCCGGTGATCGCGTACAGCGAGCGATTCAGATCGATTGCGGAGAAGACCGAGGTCGAATTGACAGTGCCCTCCGTCCCCGCGGCCAAAACTCCTGGTCCCCAAACGATCAGTGGAGACCGAATGCCTCCTTCGTACAAATACGTCTTTGAACCGCGTAGCGGCTTTGCCGATCCCGCCCCCGGTTCAGGACCGTTGTCCGACGAAAACACGATCAACGTATTGTCCTTCAGATCGGGATCCTTGCGAATTCGATCAAACAGCACGCCAAGCTGTTCGTCCATCGCTTTGAGCACTGCGTAGTACAACTCTCGCTTTGATTCGCCCGTTGCATCCCGCAACACCTTGGGGGGAAAGAATGGCGAATGGACGTCGTCAGGCCACAGGTTGATGTAAAACGGTTTCTTCAACACTTGTGACTGGTCAATAAATGAAACCGCTTCGCTGACAAACGCGGCGGTCACCACGCTGCGATCCTCCCACCGAATCGGTCCCTGACCAAGATTGGCCGATCCCAAGTCATGTGGCTGAGGCTCGCTGCCATCGTAAGCGTCCTTGAGCGGCAGGACACGCGGCCCGAGTCCTTCGAAATTGGTCAAGCTACGATCAAACCCATAACGACCAATCAAAGGCGCGTCGCCCACATCCCGCTGGCCACCCATGTGCCATTTGCCAAAATGCCCGGTCGCATACCCAGCCGCATTCAACTCACGCGGAAGCACTGGAGCCTGTGGCGAAAGCCAATTTGCGATTCCTCGCTGGCGATTGCTTTGTCGATTAGCCAAGTAGGAACTGATCCGATGTCGCTGAGGGTATTGTCCGGTCGTCAACGCGACTCGCGAGGGAGAACAGATGGGCGAATTGACGTAATACTGCGTGAACTTGATTCCTTCGCTCGCCAAACGATCGATATGAGGCGTTTGCACCTCGTCCCCACCGAAACAGGAGACGTCGGACCATCCCATATCATCAATAAAGACATTAACGATGTTCGGTGTTTTGTCCGAAACGATCGGCTTGGGTGGGTTGTAGAAGGCCAATGTGTCATGCGTTTGTGCGGTCCACTGATCGACCGCCGCACGCAGCGATGCCAATCGATCGGACTGCGATGGATCCGCAATCAAATTGTTTTGCTCCGCCGGATCACTGCTCAAATCGTAAAGCTCTTCGGCGGGACGCTGCAGGTAACGCTGGACTTTCTGCTTGGCTTGCGGCGAATGCAACGCCTGCTCGACCCAACTTTCCCAGTAATTCGATCGTCCCTGAACTTCGGTGACGTGGCTGGTAAAACGAAACTCGGGATACAGATTGCGGATGTATTTCCATCGGTCGCTCGTGCGCGCTGCGCGGATCGGATAGATGTTCTTGTCGCCATCGCCGCTGTGCGTCGTCAGGATGATGTCGCGGTGTTTGTCCTGCTGACCGGATAAAACAGGCAAGAATGAGCGACCATCGATCGACGATGGCGGATCGCCTCCGGCAACATCAACCAGCGTGGGCAGAATGTCGATCCATGAAACCATTGCATCCGAGCGAGTGTTGGGCTGGACTTGCCCCGGCCAACTGACGATCAACGGCGTGCGGATACCTTCTTCGTATAAATTCCATTTGCCAAACGGCCACTGCGCCCCATGGTCGCTGGTGTGTAGAAAGAAAGTGTCGCTGCCGAGTTTTTCTCGCGCCAAATCAAAGACCTGACCGAGTTCGTTATCCATGATTCGCACGGCGGCAAGGTACTCGGCACGCGCGGCTCGCGTTTGCGGTGTGTCCACATGGTGCGGCGGAACTTGAACATTATCGGCGTTGAATTCGCCGGTCTGTTCGGGCCATGGAACATGCGGCCAATTGGTGCCGACAAATAAACACAGCGGTCGTGAATTCTCGCGTTCTCGCAACCATTTCAGTGCATTGGGAACCGCCGTGTCTTGGTGATAGTTAAAGTCAGAAGCGAGATCGAACCCGTATTCCGTGGTTTGTTTGTAGTGCCCGACTTTGCCAAACGAGACCACTTCGTAACCGAGTTGCTGCAGATACGCCGGCAACTTTTTGATGTCCGCGCGAGGACGAGAATGATTCGGCTCGGCACCATTATTCGCAGGGTACAGACCGGTCAACAGCGCCGCTCGGCTTGGCGCACACGCCGGTGACGCAACAAACGCTTGGTCAAATGTCATCCCGGCCGCGGCAAGCCGAGCCATGTTTGGCGTGTCAATTTCGTCCGATCCGTAGACCGACGAGTCATGCCAAGTATGATCGTCTGACAAGAACACCACGATGTCAGGACGATCCACTGCGAACCCAAGCGAGCCAGCAAACAGAGAACTGACACACGCAAACAGCGTGACTAAAAAACGGTTCATCAATTCAAACATCCAATGAGAAAGGAAGGTCATTGAGGAGAGCAAAAGGGGGGGATGGATGCCCAAGCGACCATGCGGTCCCTTAGTGCCAATCCACTAATTCACGCAGCACGGTGGTGGCATAAGTGCCTTTGGCTAGGTCAAACTGCAGCACAAGCGTTCGGCTGTCTTCCCAGTTCAACTGGGACGCGACCGCGCGCAACCGCATGACGCGGCGCTCTTGTTGTAAGTTAAACGACGCAAGTCCATCGATGATTTCAGGGTAGTCCTGAACCACACTCTCTTCCAATCGCTTGACTTCGTTTTCAGAGATCAGATCGCCCTGACCCCACAGCGGCGACGTCAGTTCGAGTTGTTTTTGACGAACTCGCTCGGCTTCGTCCCCACGGACATTTCCAGGAAGCACTAAGCTGCGGTTGTCGGCGAAACCAAATACCTCGCCCCGCAACGGCGTGTCCCAATTGCCTTGCTCGACACGCCGAGCGACACAGGCATTAAAAATGAAACTGCGAGCCGCCGAAATCAGGATGCCTCGCAGCGGACGATCGCGAACTTCGATTTCACCCGACATAAAACGGCGAGCCTGATCGACATTGCCGCCGTCACGTCCGAATCGCTGAGGCCCGAAGTAGTTTGGCACCCCGCGATCACTAATCTGCTGCCATCGCTGGTTCACCTCGGCTTCGGAAAAATCACACTCTCGCAGCCGAATCAGAAATCGATTGCCGTCGTGCGATCCGCGGTGCAGTTTTCGCAGATTACGAGTGATGCTTAGGATGCGGATTCCATCGTCCGCTAGGTCGTCAGCGGACGGCGAGGCTTGGCCGGGTAGGTGGAGGCTAAACCATTGCCGCGTGATCGCGTGGTTGTCTTTCATGCCACAGTGGCTGACCAAGCGTTTTCGAATCCCCAGTTTTTTGGCAAACAATGTTGCCACATCATTGGTATTTCGCTCGGACTTTTCGACCCAAATCAGACAGTGTTCGCCATCGCCGGACGGTTCGAACCCCAGCCGTTCTTCGACCTGAAAATCCTCGGGACGGCTCTTCAAGCGGACCATCCCGAGCGGTTCGCCATGCAGTCGCGGAGGATTGATCGGGTTCATACGAATCGCATCGAGGTAGCACAAAGCGGACGGGAACGCAAAACGGAACGGCACCGACGATTGATTTATATTACCAGCGACAACGTGATAAACAACCCCCACAAAACCCCGCACTGCAGCCAACAAACCCCGTCAAAAAACGTCTGAGATCGTTAGCCCAGCCAATCAGAACGTGAAACGGAGAACCAAACACTACGACATATTTCGCTGAGTCGCTGGTCACCCCAACGCGGCGGAGCGAGGACAGAACGGCAGAGGTGCCACGCGAGCACCGATCGCAAAAACGTGCCGCCCGTCTGGCAGCGTCTTCGAATTTTCGCGCAAGCCAAGTTAGGCTGATCGCTTCGTTCTGACATCGAGCCACCGCGCTCGTGCTGTCGCAGCGAGACGATGAAGACGCCAGCGACACGGTTGCAGCAATCACAAATCGAATCGTCTGCCGCAACCTACTGTGGTTCGGGCATATAGAGTGCGTTGTAGATGCCGGTGGCTCGATCGGGGTGAACGTGGTCGGTGTAAAACGCAACCAAGCGGTATCCATGCGACACCAATGCCTCGTCCACGGGAAATAGCGTCCCGCTGGCGCCGGTTGCATCAGAGGGGCGATAGAATTCGAAGACGATCAAACCGATGGCCTTGCTTTGCAACGACGCCTGGGCACCTTGGATCGTTCGCAAATCTGCTCCTTCGGTATCAATTTTCAGCAGATCAATTTTTTCGACCCCGAGCTCGGCACGCGCCTTGTCGAGCGTCTTTAGCTTGATCGTCTCGGTCCGCAAGTACGTTTCGTTCTCGGGCGACATCACCGGAGTGCGGTCACACGTCGATGCGTACACACTTGATTCGTAGATATGGATCGAGCTATTCGCGTTGACGTCACTGAGCCCGTAATTCAGACAATGCACCGACGTCAACGACTTGGTATTGGCTTGCAATTGGGCAAACGTCGACTCGACCGGCTCGAACGAATAGATCGCTTGGGGTGAGATTCGCTGGACCAGCTTGGACGCGGTTTGGCCGACGTTGGCACCGACATCAAACACGACATCCAACTTGGTAAACGAGGGATGCCAACCCTGGCGAGCAATCCGCGACGCGTCATCGAGCCAATCCAATCCGAAACGCTTGGTGCGTAAGAATCGATAGCCAACCTTGGCTTGCATGCGGTGACTTGCCCGGGCGGCCCAATCCTTGACGAGACTTGGCATGACGTTTGATTCCATTCATCGAAAAAGGGGGAAAGCGAGGCCGTTGGATGCCCGAGGCCGAAGCGAACCCGAGGCCGAAGCGAACCCGACACCGAATCGCTTGGCATTGCCAGTCGCCTCGCGCCCACGGTTTGAAGTTGCGCCATTGTCGTTTTTCCTGGCCAATCCTAACCCGACGCGTTAGCGAGGGACCGAGAAAATCACGAGATTCCCTCGCTTACGCTTCGGGTTGTGATAAAAGCGCGACTTCAAAAACGCACGCGGCGACCACGACCATCGGCGGGAAACGCTCCCCCCGACGCTCGCTTAAGATACCCTGGAAACCGGATCGCTGGCAACGCGAATCTTACGCCGGATCGTACGCGGCACTGCCCAAGCCACGGCCACGGGGGATGAATTTACACATCAAAATCCCCAGGAAGTACAAAAACATCAACGGCACCGCCAACGCGACCATGCTGGTGACGTCCGCCGGAGTGAGCAACATCGACATCACAAAGATAACCAACACGGCGACCTTCCAGCTCTGTACGTAGGCCTCGGTTTCGAACAATCCGATACGCTGCAGGAACAACATCACCAACGGCAACTGAAACGCGATCCCGAACCCAAGTGGCAACATCAAGACGAAGTTGACGTAGTAGGTCAATCGGGGCTCGACCGCCACATCCATGCTGCCGTTAAATGCCAACAAGAAGGTGAGGACATAGTGCAACACCAGAAAGAACGCCAGCACAACGCCGCTACTAAACAGAACCACGCTGATCGGCATGTACAGATACACATAGCGTCGTTCATGCGCGTGCAGCCCCGATGCGACAAACGTCCACAGGTGATACAGAATCATCGGTGATGCTAACACCGCACCCACGATCAAGCCTGCCTTGACCCAGATCATAAAGGGCTCTTCGATCTTCAGTGAACTGACGCTCGTCTTGCTCTCACGCAACTGAATCTTGGGCTGCAGCGCCGAGGGGTCCGGCAACCGCTGCAGCAACTCTTTCATCGCGTATGGTTTGACGGTCACTGCGGGAACGTCGGTTACTGCGTCCGCATCGAGATTGGACTCGATCGCGTCGGGGGCTAGCGTTTGCAATTCCTCGGGGATCTCGTAAATGGTCTCCCAAACCAACGCGTTTCGCATTAAGAATTCGCGAAGGGGCTGAATTTCGGGATCGTCCAGATCCGAATAACCTAGACTGGTCAGATCGCGATCCGCGTTGAACTGCTGAATCGCACCTTGCAGCGGCGCCTGGATAAACCGGATCACGTCGTTGGCAAAGAAAAGCCCGACGCACAGGCCAACCCCTAGCCATATGATTGCCTTGACCAGACTCGACCTCAACTCTTCGAGGTGTTCCCCAAAGGTCATCGTTGAGTTTTCAAACAGGTCGTCTTTAGGAAGTGCCGGTCGATCCACGATAGATAATTTTAGTTGAAAGTCGGAGGGGATGGGTCAGTTTTGAACGATTGGAAAGCCTAGCTTACGAATCTTCCAGCGGGCATTTGTTGGCAGCCGCATGCGGTCACGTGGCGGAGAACCTAAAATTCCTCAACTCCACCTCGTAGAATACTCCACGAATGCGTACACCTCGGCACTAGTCTATCAACGCAACCTTCGTTATCGATGTCACCATCGTCGATCCAAGTCTCGAAAAACCTGAAAGCCTCGATAAACCCGAAAGCCACGATATTGTGTCCATGATTGAGCCATATCCTCTTCGCTTCAAGCCCGTTTTGAAACAGACCCTGTGGGGCGGGCGTTTGCTCGGTGAACAACTGGGCAAACCGATTGGGAATGACGCGAATTACGCGGAAAGCTGGGAGGTTGTCGATCATGGCACTGACCAGAGCATTGTCCAATCAGGCTGCCTAGCAGGAAAAAGTCTTCGCGAACTCCTTTTGAACCATCGCGAATGGCTGATGGGGGATGCCGAGGAAGACCAGTTTCCGCTGCTGCTGAAGTACCTCGATTGTAATCGGGTGTTGTCGGTGCAAGTCCATCCGTCGGACGATTACGGAGCAAAAATGACGATTCCGGATCGGGGTAAAACGGAAGCATGGTATATCGTCGCCGCCAAACCCGATAGCGTCGTCTATGCGGGGCTAAAACCAGGAATCGGTGAAACCGAACTGCGAAACGCGATCCAGCAAGGCACCGCCGACGAGGTGCTGCACCAATTCCACCCTGAACCAGGCAGTTGTGTGTTCATTCCCGCAGGAACCGTGCATGCCTTGGGCGAGGGATTGTTGGTGGCCGAGATTCAACAATCCAGCGACACCACGTTCCGCTTGTTCGATTGGAATCGTGTCGATTCTCAGGGAAATGCCCGTGAATTGCATATCCAAGCCGGAATCGACGTCACGGATTTCAGCCGCGGGCCGGTTCAGCCAATCCAGGTCAAAACGGGCGTGCATGCTTGGCAAACGCTGGTGATGTGCGACAAATTTGTGCTGCGAGCCTTCGACAGCGGATCGCAACCCCAGCAAGGGGAAGAGTTTGGCGATGATGACCATTTTCACATTCTCACGATCCCCAAGGGAACCGCCACGTTGACGACCGAAAACGAGGAAATCCCGCTCGCGACCGGAGACTCGCTGCTGCTGCCCGCCGCACTGGGGCAAGTTCGCGTCGATTTGGCCGCCAACAGCACCGCGCTCGAGATGATCGCCGTCTAAGAATGATCGCGGACCGAGAGCGTGCAGTCGGAGCCAAAGGGCGTGCGGACGTGATAACCGGCAAGATCGCCCCTCTGCAGAGCCAATCTTGCTAGCAAATACGATGCGGATTGGACTCTCGCTGGCGTCAGTCTCGATAAAGAAGAGCGAAGGATCGAAAGCTCCCCTTCTGCTGCCACCTCCCCCAAAAAGTTCCTCTTGGCAGCGTGCTTACAGACTTCGTACTCTCCCACAAATGGGTTGTGACTTACTAAGAGCCGTCAAGGTCTTCTCGGTGGATCGCGTCGCCCGGCCGTGGTAATCCAATGGAATCGGACACATGCGAACCACACGACTGAATCTTCCCACCCTGCTGGGTGTTTCTCTTTTATTCATCAGTTTCACCGGATGCCGAAGCGGCGGATGGTTTCCCCCAGCCGGGACGATGAACCAACAGCAGGCCAACGCGATCGTCCACGATCCGTATCCGCAGAACGACATTGGGCCCTACGAGGCCGCTTCGCGACCGCCAAGCTACCAACAACCGCTGCCCGAACCGGTCCGCAACCGCTTGATTCCTGACGCGATGCCTTGGCTGGGTCGCTAACGTGACGCCATCGCGTTTGGCTGGAAGTATTAATTCTTAGCGGTGCGGCGCGAGCGGCTCCGCTATAAAATCCACTCGGTTAGGACCAAAGTGGATTCGAAATTGGCTGACCGGCCGATTCGACAGGCTCGGTTTGCCTACTTTCCCCAAACTTCTTTGCCGAATCCAAAAAGTCCCTCCGTCACAAAGAGGCATGGTTCTGGTACCTTTTGTCGGTAAGTCCACGTCGACGGTCCGAGAACACGAATGCCACGCCCCAGCTCTAAAAAATCAAAATCCCCTCGCCGCAGCTCCCCATCGGAAGCATCCTCCGAAAAGGGGGCTGAAATTCGTTTGCAAAAACTGCTCGCTTCCGCCGGTTTTGGCAGCCGTCGTCAATGCGAAGAATTGATCATCGAGGGGCGTGTCGAGGTCAACGGCAAGATCGTGGACCAATTGGGCAGCACCGTGGATCCCAAAGAGGCCAAGGTTTTTGTGGACGGCACGCCGCTGCGTTCTCAAAAACTCGTCTACTATGCCGTCAACAAACCGGTCGGCGTTGTCACGACGAACTCCGACCCGCAGGGTCGTCCGCGAGTGATCGACATGGTGCCGCCGACCGAACGCGTGTTCCCGGTAGGGCGTTTGGACCGTAGCAGCGAAGGCTTGATCCTGTTGACCAACGATGGTGAACTGGCTCAAAAACTGGCTCACCCCAAGTATCAGATCAAAAAAGTCTATCGCGTGGTGGTCGCTGGCAAGGTTGACGTCAAAGCGATGAAGCAGATGGAGAAGGGGATCTACATCGCCGAAGGCTTTGTACGCGTCGAGGGCGCCAAGGTCATCAAGGCGAAGGGCAAGGCGACCGAGTTAGAGGTGACGCTTCGCGAAGGCAAGAACCGCGAAATCCGTCGTATCTTTGCCCGCCTAGGGCACAAAGTTCAACAGCTTCGCCGGATCGCCGTCGGCCCGCTTCGATTGGGCGAGGTTCCGATTGGTGCCTATCGTGTGCTCGGCCGCGACGAAGTCAAAAAGCTGCGTGCTGCTGCCGAAGAATCGATCAAGCTTGGAGCCAAGGAAGGTGGACGGTCATTATCCAAGGCCGCCATCGCCAGGAACAAGACGGAAAAGTATCGCGCGGACTCCGCAAAAGGGACAGCTTCAAAATCGTCCGGCGGCAAAACCTTTGGGCCCAAACCGGTCGGATCGCGACGCAGCGGCGAATCACGCTCGGGCGGCGCCAAAGCACGAGGCGTCAAGCCACGAGGTGTCCGCATTGATCGATCCCCGAGTTACGAGCCGCCACCGAAAACGGGGGTGATCATCGGCGGCGAAGAGTCGGAAACGAAACCGGCAAAACGCAAAAAAACGTCGACCAAGCGAGCCAAATCGGCAAAGCGAACGACCGCACGCGGCGGGATCAAACGCAGCGGCAGCCGACCGACCGGGTCGAGTCGAGCGACGAAAAAACCGGCTCGCGGCGCAGGGAAACCGGGAGGCTTAGCGTCCCGCAATCGTAACATGAAAAAGAAACGAAGACCGTAGGATCCATGTCGAAGTTGCCCCATACGAAGTTGCACGCAAAGTATTACGCCGACAAGATGGCTCAAGTCCACTCGGTCATTGAGCAAAACGAACTTGTCGGCGAAAAGACGTATCGGTTACGGATTGCCGCGCCGGCCATTGCGTCGACCGTCGTGCCTGGCCAATTTGTGATGATCCGGATCGCCGGTACCGATGCGCCGCTGATCGGCCGCGCCCTGGCGGTCTATAACGTGACAGCGGATTCCGCAGGCGATCCCACGTACATCGATTTGGTCTACCTTCGCAAAGGAGTGATGACCGAGGCGCTCGCCACTTCGCCGCTGGGAACCGCGGTCACGGTGTGGGGGCCGCTTGGCAACGGTTTTTCCACCGTCGGGTGCGATCGTTTGATCATGGCCGTGGGCGGGATCGGACAAACGCCGATGCTGATGCTCGGCCGCGAAGCGATGGGATCTCAATCGTTCGGCAGCCCAGCTCGTGAGAACGGTTGGAGCAACCATGTCGAACTGATCTATGGTGCTCGCACGAAAGCACTGCTGGCCGGAGTGGACGATTTTCGCGGTGCCAAATTTCAAGTCACGTTGTGCACCGACGACGGTTCCGAAGGCGTGCGTCAGTTGGTTCCCGATGCGCTCGCAGCTCGATTGGCCGAATTGCCCCAGGACGAAAAGATCCGCGTGGTCACCTGCGGCCCCGAAATCATGATGGAAAAGGTGGCAGAGGTTTGCGCCGCCGCCAACATCGATTGCGACGTGTCGATGGAAACCCCGATGGCGTGTGGGATTGGCGTCTGTTTCTCATGCGTGGCGAAGATTCGCCAAGAAGGTCCCGAGCCATGGGATTACAAACGGACCTGTGTCGAAGGCCCGATCTTCAGTGCAAACGACGTCTGCTGGTAACACCCAACCCGCGCCAATGTTTGGATAACGCGGCGGCGTCAAACGACGCCGGACGACATTGGCGACTAGCGGTAGAACGATCCCGAAGTGCTGGTCGGGTACTTGCTGGCGGGATAGGCTGACGCACCTCCCGTGCTGCCAGGCATGTAGCCGCCACTGCCACTGGATGATGGCAATTGGCTGCTTGCCGGAGCGTCCGACGGGTTGATCGCCGCGGCGGTCTTGGTTTCCGCGACGGAAGTCGTAGCGGGCGTGGTTGCTGCGGTGGAAGCGGTTGGGGTGGTCGACGCCGCTGAGCTTGGTGGGGTCGATGCCGGCGGAGCCCACGAGCTGATCGCATCGCTCGCGGTGGTCGCTGGCTTGGCACTGCTGCTGGTAAAGTCGCTTGGCAGCGTGAATCCGCTCGTCCCCACGTCGGCAGTGGCCGAGGTGCTGGCTGATGCGGATGACGGGGTGGCGGTAGCGTTACTTGCGGCCGCCATCGATGGCGGCGTGAACGAGGACGCCGCGGTGTAGCTGGACGGCGCTGGTTGTCCGGCAGGCAACGAGGTCGACGGTGTGGAGAGCGACGATGGGGCCATTGACGGAGTGGCCGTTGACGATGGAGTCGCGGCAACCGACTCGGACGCCTTTGGCGTGAATGTTTTCTTGCCGAATTGGTAACCCGAGGTCGTTGCGTTAGCCGTACCGGTGTTGGCGTAGGATGCCGGCTGCGAAGCTCCGGGGAATCCATTGGCTTGTGCGGCCGACATATTAGCCGAAGCGGGCGTGGCAAAGCCTGGCGAGACATCTCCGGCACCAAACGAAGGCGTCTTCGGAGCACTGCTGGCAATTTTTGCCGTGCCTCCGGTGCCTAGACCCGTCTTGGGTTCGGCGGTACCACCGGCGACCGAAGCGATCGCTTCGGGAGTCGCCGAGGCGCTAGGAGGCGCTGGATACGTTTTCGTCGGCCCGGTTCCCGCCAACGCTTCGGCCGAAGGTTCACTCCGCCGTGCAAACATGTTGAACGGTTTCATGCTGGAACGACATCCCAGCGAAAGACATGAAGCTGTCACACAAGCGGCTACGAGTGTACGACGGTTATTTGCAAGTTTTGAAAGCATCCCTGCCTACCTTGAACCTCTAGAATCCGATGAAGCGACATCCTTTCGCTCAATCGGACAATTCGATATAGGCCGATCAAGCAAACCGCTCAAAATGGCTAAATTCACTCAATAATCAACCCGTTTCTCAATCCTTTTGGAACCTATGAACTGAGCCAACGGGGTGTCAATGCCAATCCTCTGCAGAGCCAAGAGAATCTCGCCTGCCTTGCTGACTTAGCCGATTTGCTCGGATCCCACCCACGGCTGCAACACTTTCGGGATCGCAATCGAACCGTCGGCACGTTGGTGATTTTCAATGATGGCAATCATGGCACGCCCGGTCGCCACTGCGGTCCCATTGAGGGTGTGAACGAATTCGGTTCCCTTTTGACCGGCGCGTTTAAAGCGAACATTCAAGCGTCGCGCTTGATAGTCGGTGCAATTGCTGGTGCTGGTGACTTCGCCCCATTCGCCCGCATCCCCCCGTCCTGGCATCCAGGCTTCGAGATCATACTTTCGGTACGCGGGACCGCCGAGATCGCCGCTGGCGGTATCGATCACGCGGTAGGGCACTTCGAGCTGGTCAAAGATTTCGCATTCCAACGACCGCATTTCTTCATGCAACGCATCGCTTTGGTCCGGCGAACTGAACGCAAACATCTCCACCTTGCTGAATTGATGAACGCGGTACAGGCCTTTGGACGCACGTCCGGCGGCGCCCGCTTCGGTGCGGAAACAGTGGCTCAAACCACACAGCCGGATTGGCAACTGCTCGAGATCGAGGGTTTGACCGGACATCATCCCGCCAAGAGGAATTTCGGCTGTCGCAACGAGATTCAATTCGGTGTTTTCGATGCTATAGATTTGGGTCTCGGGGCCGCGTGGGTTGAACCCGGTCCCTTGCAACACGCTTGTCAGCGCCAAGTCCGGGGTGCTGACCGGCGTGAATCCTCGCTCGGATAAAAACGAGACCGCAAATTGCTGCAGGGCCAAATCGAGCCGAACGGCCGCGTTTCGCAGAAAGTAGAATCCGGCTCCGGCCACTCGGGCGCCGGCTTCGAAGTCGAACAGATCGTGTTTTTCGCCCAGCTCGAGATGGTCGAGCGGCTTGAAATCGAAGGTGGGTTTTGCGGTTTTGCCAAACGACAATTCATTTGCATCCTCCTCGCCGCCGGTCGGTGCGTCGGGATGCGTCAAGTTCGGAATCTGAGCTTGGATCTCGCTGATCTGCTGTTCGAGTTCGTCGTGTTCTCGCTGGGCCGCATCCTTCTGCTCTCGCAGTTGGCGTCCCTTTTCGATCATCTGCTGACGCGTTTCGGCGTCTTTTGCACCGCCGATTCCTTTGCTGACCTCGTTAGCTTGTCGATTCAAATCCTGAGCGTTTTGCAACGCAACAAGCCGACGTTCATCAAGTTGGACCAGTTTTTCAATATCACAATCGACCCCACGACGCTGGCAATTGTCGCTGACCGCTTGCGCATTCTGAATGATAAATTTTCGATCGAGCATAATCTCTATTTGCTTTCGCTTAGTTTTCCGAGTTCATCCCACAGGATCGCCGACGCTGCAATGCCACGGTGGTAATCTTGAATTTTGAATTTTTCGTTGGGGCTATGAGTGTTGTCGTCGGATAACC
Organism: Novipirellula caenicola; assembly: GCF_039545035.1. Classification (NCBI taxonomy): domain Bacteria; kingdom Pseudomonadati; phylum Planctomycetota; class Planctomycetia; order Pirellulales; family Pirellulaceae; genus Novipirellula; species Novipirellula caenicola. Next base: position 56,323 of record NZ_BAABRO010000017.1, on the reverse strand, counting down.
CCCACCCCATTAACAGACAATCGCATCCCAGCACATCTTGGAAACGGGTGACAATCGGGATCGAGCCGCCTTCGCGAATCATCACCGGCGCGACTCCGAAAGCCGATTCGATCGCCTGCGATGCCGCCACCGCAAACTTGCTTTGCGGGTTGGCCAACATGCCTGGGGCGCCGTGATCCGGTTTCAACGTGTATCGAATCCCTGTCGGGGCATGCTGTTGCAAATGACGCTCGATCGCCGCGGTCAACTGAACCGGGTCTTGGTTGGCGACCAAGCGGAAACTGAATTTGGCCAACGCGGTGGCCGGGATGATGGTTTTGACGCCCTCGCCTTGATGCCCACTTTGCAATCCATTGATATCAAAAGTGGGTCTGGCCCAGCGGCGTTCATCGCTGGTAAAGCCTTTTTCGCCGAACAACTCGCTGACGCCGACCGATTTGGCGAATGCTTCGTCGGACTGAGGCAATTTGGCCCAAGCGTCCCGTTCGGCTTGGCTTAGTTCGATGACATCATCGTAGAAGCCTTCGATCTGAATTCGTCCTTCGCGATCGACCATGGACGACAGCAAATGGCACAGCGCGATCGCCGGATTCATTACCGCCCCCCCAAACGAACCGCTGTGAAGATCTTGGCTTGGTCCGTTGACTTCCAATTCATAGGTTGCGATCCCACGCAGTCCGTAGGTGATCGCGGGCTGGCCGTCGGCGTATTGGCTGCTGTCGCTGATCACGACGCAGTCGCAGGCCAATCGATCGCGAAGCTCGGGCAGCATTCGCTCGAGGTTTTCGCTGCCAACCTCTTCTTCGCCTTCGATCAAAAACTTGATCTGCAGCGGCAGCGGCTGGCCGGTCGCCAACCACTCACAAACGCTTTGCACGTGAGTCAGCAGTTGGCCTTTGTCGTCGGTTGCCCCGCGAGCATACAGATTGCCGTTGCGAACGGTCGGTTCAAAGGGAGGCGATTGCCACTGGTCAATCGGCTCGACCGGCTGGACGTCGTAGTGGCCGTACACCAATGCGACCGGAGCCCCGGGAACGGCGGGCGTTTCGGCAAACACCATCGGATGCCCGTGGGTGGGGATCAATTCGGTGGCCAACCCCGCCTGTTGCAACTTCGCCGCAACCCAATCGGCCGCCGCGGCGGTCTCTGTGCGGCGGGAAGTGTCGCTGCTAATACTAGGAATTTTCAACCACTCGACTAAATCGCTCAAATGGCGATCGGATTTTTTAGCCAGAGTGTCCAACAAATCGGGTAAGTTCATCGAATCGGACTAGGGGATTTTGAACGAAGGAAAATACGGAAGTGTCGTCAAAGCTTGCCACCGCACGACTGAAATTTGCCGCACGAGGCTCAAAAACGTGATAATCAGGACTGCCGACCGATTTGGGACGGCGCTACAATATAGCTTTGTCGCAGAGAACGAAAACGTGAGGCAATCCTACGTTTTATGGCTCAGGGAGACTACCATAGCAGTGCCGGGACCACCTCCGTTTTAGGGGGCCGGCATTTTTGCACGAGGGGCCCTGAGCAGCATGCTCGAAAAAGACCTGCGGTTCGGATCACGATTCGAACGCTTGATTTTGCAGACCACCGAGCGTGCGCCAGCAGCGTCACAGGATTGCCGCCCGAAACAGGCGACACAAAAATGGAAGGGAGGCGAAACGGCACCGATGCAAATCGGTGATTTTCCGACATCGCTTCGCAGAACCGATTCCTCAAGAATTTAACGTATTCGAAAACGATTTTACTGGATCCCCAGTCAACAACCATCAAATGTTGCAAGGAGCATGGTCAGCAATGGCAGATCATCAAACAATGGTGGCCGAACCCGAAGTGGCCAAACCCGAAGTTGAACGTCGCAATCAATCCAAAGCAAAGAAGCAGCCTCGTTACAGCGTCGTGCTGTGGGACGACACCGATCACAGCTACGAATATGTCGTGCTGATGATGAAAAGTCTGTTTCGTCATCCCATCGAAACCGGATTCCAAATTGCCAAGGAAGTCGATAACAGCGGTAAAGCAATCTGCTTGACCACGACGCTCGAGCACGCCGAACTGAAACGCGATCAGATCCATGCGTTTGGCAAAGATGAATTGATCGCCCGCTGCAAAGGCAGCATGTCGGCAACGATCGAACCCGTTCACGACTAATCATGCGGCGTGTCGACCGAGGCAGCCTTGACGCGGTGCAAGGGGCCCGAGGCCGTCAATGCCGGAGATTATTAGGGCCCGAGAGTGCGAGGGCCTGAAAACGTGAGGGCCCAAAAGATTGGTGCCGTCACAGCGGATGGCGTGCGAAAGGCTCACTGTAATTGCGAGTGATCCATCGATATTTACTGCTATCGATACTCACTCGCCAGCGCCCATCATTCACTCGCCAGCGCCCATCCGCGATCACCTAAGAGGCTTCGCCACGCATTTTCGATCGCGCCCGGCTCAGCACCGGGCCGATGCTATTTTCGGCCATGCCAACGCTCTGACTGATCTCTTGGTAACTCTTACCTTCGAGATGGTACATCCGCACCACGTTGGCTTCTTGCGGATCCAGCCTCAGCATCAACTGCTGGACCTCTTCGCGATTTTCGATTCGTGATTGATGCCCGTTGTCGCTCACGGCCTCCTGATTGACCGTTTCCAATTGGCTGGCGGTCTGCGGACCGATTTGCGATGTAGCCAAGCGCCGCGCGATCACGCGGCGTGCGACGACGGTCAAATAGGTCGCCAACGAACAATTGCGGCGGAAACGGCGGAGCACACCGAAGTCGTTGGCGATCAACGCCAAAAACACCTCGGCGACCAGATCATCACGCGTGGATTGATCCAACGTGATTCCACGCGATTCCGCTGTGTGGTTCGCCACATGAACCACCAAACCTAAAAACCGATCGACAAAGTTCTGCCAGGCGCGTGGGGCACGCTCAAGGCATCTTTGCAGAAACTGGCGGTCAACCTCGGAAAGACTCACTGGCGTGATACCAAAACGAATGAGAAATCAATTGCAAACAATGTATCGAGCAACACTCCGCCTACCCCCCATTATGACAGGCGAGAACCGCTGAGTCATTTTCCGCCGGTAAAAAAACGCCAAGCAAAAAACGAACTGTCTGTATTTAGGCAGGAGCCTCTACTTAAGCATGGTAGGTACGGGAGACGCCATTCGCAAGCATTAACCCTATATTCTGCACGGCATCCAACCTTGCCCCCCAACAGCACCGCTACATCGGGTGGTTTTGGAGCCCAAAAATGCCATCGGAGCCCCCGTGTCGCTGCTTCTGCCACCCCCGGCACTTGACTCGCCGAAAGACCGGTGTACCATGACACCAGTACACGCAATCGAGGTAGCGTCCGAATTTTCCGGCTGGGTTGGGATTTCCCAGTCCGGTTGAAATTTTTTGGCTCCCTTGGGATTGCGAACGTGCATGACGCGATGTGGCGTCCTCCCTCTCTTTTGACTTGGGCTCGAAGGCAGTCATGTTCTTTTCAATCGAAACGAGCGGCGACATTCCGATCTACGAGCAGATTGTTCGTCAGGTCAAATTGGCGGTCGCCGATGGCGTGCTCTCGGGCGGCCAGATGCTGCCGAGCGTCCGTCAATTGGCGGCCGATTTAGCGATCAACTCCAATACGATCGCCCGCGCGTATCAGGAACTGCAAAACGATCGCGTGCTCGAACCGCTGCGTGGCCGTGGGATGGTGGTCCGCCGCGATGCCTTGGCTCGCTGTACCAAGGCTCGTAACACGCTGGTTGCCGATGGCGTTCGCCGTGCACTTGCCGACGCGATCGCGGGCGGAATGACTCGGGACGAGCTGCGAGAACTCTTCGAAGCCGAACTCGCCAAGCAGGAAAAACAGACCGCGCCGCTGCATGCCGGAGACGATTCATGCGACTAAGACGCCACCGGACCGAATCCGCTTCCCCGCGTTCACTGTGTCAACGAACGACTTTTCTAGGATCACGCCAATGCAATCGGTAATTTCGCTTCGTCACATCTGCAAACGATTCGGCAACACGATCGCGCTGGACAACATTAATTTGGAAGTGCCGGCGGGAGTCGTCTTCGCGTTGCTGGGCGAAAACGGCGCAGGCAAAACGACGATGATTCGCATCTTGACCGGCTTTCTAAAACCCGATTTTGGGGCGGCCAGCGTGATCGGGCATCCCTGCGACACCGCGGGACTCGAGATTCGCAAATCGATCGGCTACGTCTCGGACGCCCCCGCACTTTATGAATGGATGTCCGCGGGTGAAATTGGTTGGTTTACGTCCGCGTTTTACCCCGAGGGATTTCTCGAGCGTTACCGCGAATTGATTGCCGAATTCGACGTCCCCGAAGGCGTCCGCCTGAAAAGCCTCAGCAAGGGACAGCGTGCGAAAGTCGCATTGGCGTTGGCGATCGCTCATGACCCGTCGCTGTTGGTCCTGGATGAACCGACCAGCGGACTTGATCCGATGGTTCGACGACAATTCTTGGAATCGATGGTGGACCGCGCCGCGCTTGGGCGCACCGTGCTGCTGAGCAGTCATCAAATTAGCGAAGTCGAGCGGGTCGCCGATTGGATTGCGATCCTGCATCAAGGCGAACTGAAACTCGTTCAACCTATGGATGTTTTGCGTCAGTCGACCCACATCGTGGTCGCGACGCTTGACGACGCCATTGCAGCGGTCGAGTCCCCTGCCGGGCAAGTGCTTTCCGAGTCACGCAGTGGTCGCCAAGTCCGCTGGATCGTCAAGGACTTGGCCGACGATTGGCAATCGCGTTATGACGACGCATCGGGAGTCAAGAATTTATCGGCAAGCCAAGCATCGCTGGAAGAAATCTTCATCGCGGTATGCGGTCGCAGCGATCGTCGCACGATCCGTGATGAAAAAGTGAACGCGCAAGTTTAATCAAACGTCGACAAAACCCCGGCCCCCGAACGCCGCACGGTTGTTCAAGAATCACTCGCGTAAAAGTACGACGATGAAACAATTACTGTGGAAAGACGTGCTCACGCTTCGCCCGCTTGTCATCGCGGTCGTCGCTGGCATTCTGCTATTCCAACTGTTTATCACGGCCGGTCAGTACGTTTTCAACGACGCCCCCCTGGACATTGATCCCTACCTTCTGGTTTGGATTCTGATGCCAAACTTGATGGCGTTGGGCGCTCCGGCGATGTTGGTTGGCAACGAAGAAGAAGCAAAAACATTCCTTTGGTTACGCACGTTGCCAGTGCGGTGGCAACGAATCGTCGACGTGAAGTTTGCGGTCGGTTTGGTTGCACTACTTGTCGTCTGGGCGATTGCGTCGCTGGTACTCGCGGTCGTTGTTTTGTTGATTGACGACTCGAGCTCTCCGATGGCGGACGACGTGATTCATCCGATCGGCGTGGCGAGGCTGCTGTTTTTCAGTGTGTTGTTGCTGATTTGCGGATTCATCACCGCCTACCTCGTCCGTTCGCCAATCGGCGGATTGATCCTGTTGATTCCCGTGATCGTCGTGACATCTTGGTTTGCGGTCGGAGTCATCCAAACGATTCTGTTTGGCCACTTCGACACCTATGGCTCGCTGAGCAATGTAAGCACGCGTGATTTTCAAAAGGCGGCGATCTTCGCGATCGGCTATCTCGTTGTGCTATGGGGTGTCCAGCGATTGTTGGGACGTCGACGATTGGTCTCGGTTGACCGCGCGCCGCTGCTTACATCCAACGAGATCGTCCGGCCCTATCAACCACCCGTGGAACGAATCTTCAACCGTCCGAATCCAGTTTTTGCGTTGCTATGGCAGCACGTCGAACAGAGCAAGTGGTTGATGGGGACATTGACGGTGATCGGCTTGATCGTGTTGCTGTTCTGGTATGCGCATCCGTCACGTCTGGACGACGGCATGCAAGTTTTGTCGCAAGTGGCGATGGCCACGATCGCTTCTTGGCTGGGGGCGTTGGCGTTTTATGGCGACACGGTGCGGAGTCGGTCAGTGTATTTTGCGGACCATGGCATTCGCCGGAGTGTGGTTTGGGGAACCCGGATCGGGCCGCCACTGGCGTGTTGTTTGTTACTGGCGGGGATCAGTGTTTGGATGACCGGCGCCGTGACGATGGCGGCGATTATGTTGGCTGCGTTTGCCTTCGGTCAACTCGCCGCGACGGTCACCCCACGGGCGACGCTTGGGTTGCTGACCGCACCGATTTATCCGGCGTTCGGTCTCAGCATCCTGGTTCCATTTTTCGGGCTGTACCCAAACTACGTCTACACGGTCATCTTCATCTTCCCCGTATTACTGCTGGCAACATGGCGGCTCACCAATCGATGGCTCGAACAGCGCCGAGATGTGTGGTTTCAGTGGACGGTGGTTGCGTTCGTCCTGATCGCCTTTGTCACGCCGATGGTGATGGTGGCCGGTTTGCGTTACAGCAGCATGCCCTCGATCGATCCACAGTGGCGAAGCGAGATGTTTCAGCGAAGTCTTGCGATTTCAAACTTGCAAACCAAGAGCACGCTCGAGTCATCCAGTCAAGCGGTTTTGGTCGCGCCGTTTGAAACGGTCTACCACGAGCCTGAGTTTTCGAGTCTGAACGATCGTTTACTTGCCGAACTCAACGAGCTGCAGGAGATTGGTGACGAGGTCAAATTCGGTGAAATCCATGCTTTGTTTCGCGCCAACGAAATCCATCTGCGGCAACAAGGGTTGACCGTCGATGAGGTAGCCGAGATGAAGCGGAACGCACTAAAAGTGATGGCGGCGTGGGCGACAGCGGTGCGTCAAAATGCAGTTCAAGCCACCAGTTCGTTTGGAACCGTCAGTTTGGTTGCGGACTTTGGCGAGGAATTCTTGCTGCGTTACATCGACACGATCGAAGGAACCGACGAACAAATTGCCGAGATTGTTTCGCGGATCCCCGATCAAGAGTTACGCCGAGCCTCGCGCGCAGTCGTGCTCGTGCAAGCTTGGGACGAGTACCAGCGGGGGCGATGGACCAAAGTCACCCCTGATGCGTGGCGGTATGAACGACGCTTTGCCGACGTGCTCTTGAACTCGCCTGCGACATTTTTAAGTCTCGAGCGAGCACGCAGTGACCGTTTCCTCGACAAAGCCGTTCGATTGACGCTCGACCAATTGGAACATGAGTTGCCTCGCAAAGGTTCGCCCGCGTTCGCACAGCGAGCGGAATACTGGAACGAATTTGCTGGCCAGCGAGCGTTTGGTGATGCTCACAAGCCCGCTCGGGTTGCCGATTGGTTCGAGAACTGGACGCTCGATCATGAAAACGCGATCGCCGGTTTACGCAAGCGGTACCTGCAGGCTGAGTAACGGCTAGCAGGTTTTCGACGGCATCCGGATTAACGGGCCACCGATCGACGCCGTCCGGCGTGGGAGAGGGCCAGCCAGGGGGCGGGCAGCGAAGGGACCGGGCAGCTCTGTCGACGGCATTGGGCGCCCCCCAAGCTCGGCCATTTCACTCGCGGATCGACCAAAGATCCTGCGGCGCTCGACCGATACCTTGCTGCATGCCATTAACTTTTCGCGGGGGCATTAACTTTTCTGGGGGAAGATCAGCCGATTTCAGTTTGGGGCACTGCGCAAACTGAACAATTGGAGTGCGATGGCGTAATATGCGAAAACGCTTCCGCAGCCCCCGCTTCAAGGCGACTTCCGCACGCATAGCGTCTATAATTGGCTGTGAAACGATTGTAAAATTCGATTCTCGAACAAGACTTGCTCAATTCCTCAAGGATTTTCACTGATGCAGAATACCCCTTCTCGCCGCAAATTCCTCAAACAATCTACGGTTGCAGCCGCGGGTGCCGCAGCAATCGCAACCAATGTCGCTCGCACCGCTCACGCTGCGGGAAGCGATGAAATCAAATTCGTTGTGATCGGATGTGGCGGACGTGGGTCCGGTGCCGCAGCGAACATCATGAACACCAAAGGCAACGTCAAACTTGTCGCGGTAGCAGACGCGTTCCAGAACAAAGCCGAATACGCGGTCAAACGTCTAGCCCAGTCGCACAAGGACAAAGTCGCCGTCCCCCAAGACCAAATTTTCGCGGGACTGGATGCCTACAAAAAAGCGATCGACACCGATTGTGATCTGGTCGTGATTGCCACTCCCCCCGGATTCAAACCTCAACAATTTGAGTACGCGATCGAAAAAAATCGTCACGTGTTCATGGAAAAACCGGTCGCCTCGGACGCTCCCGGCGTCAAACGCGTGTTGGCGGCTGTCGAAGAATCGAAGAAAAAGAACCGCATGGTCGGCATCGGGCTGCAACGCCGTCACGAGCCACGGTACATCGAAACCATCAAACGAATTCACGATGGTGCAATCGGCGACGTGATCGCACAGCGTGTTTATTGGAACGGCGGCGGTATCTGGTACCGTAACCGTGACAAGGATATGACCGAAATGGCATTCCAAACCAATAACTGGTACCACTTCAATTGGCTCTCGGGCGACCAGATCTGCGAACAACACATTCACAATTTGGATGTCGGTTGCTGGGTCAAGGGAGATTTCCCGGTTGAATGTAACGGCATGGGTGGTCGTGCCCAGCGAGAAGGTGGTGACGCGACCAAGTCACAGATTTTCGACCACACATTCTGTGAGTACACCTTTGCCGACGGATCCAAGATGTTCAGCCAAGGCCGTCACTTGGCGGGCGGTTGGAACCACGTCGGCGAGTTCGCTCACGGCACCAAGGGATCAGCCGATCCATCGGGCACGATCGAAGGCGAAAATCCTTGGAAGTTCAGCGGCAAGAGCCCAGGTGGACATCAACAAGAGCAGCACGATTTGATCGAAGCGTTGATGCGAGGCGACATCTACAACGAAGGTGAATACGGCGCGAAGTCAACCTTCACCGCGATCCTCGGTCGCGAAGCCTGCTACTCGGGCAAGATCGTCAAGTGGGACGAGTTGATGGAAAAGGGTGCAAACCTTTCTCCTGGAATCGACGAGTACACCCTTGAGAGCGATCCTCCGGTGATGCCTGGCCCTAACGGCGAATACCCTGTGCCAGTTCCTGGAAAACACAGCCCGTTCGCGTAACGCGGCATCGAGTTTGACCCGCATTTCAAAAGGCGGTTTCGAATCATCAGGTTCGAAGCCGCCTTTTTTTCTTGCACGTCGTTACTACACGCATGTGTCTTCAGAATCGACCGTCAAATTGACGATGCTGACAATGCCGACGCGATTAGGTTGAACTACACGCTGGCCAAGACGGTCGCGATTGCCGCGCCTTCGGAGGTGTGACTCAGGCACAGAACATGCGACTTCTGTAGCGGCTTAGCAGCGGTGACCCCCGGCTTCGATTCAGCCGAACCGTTCCACTGCAGCGACGGTGGAATTTGCTTGTGCTTCAGCGCTAACACGCCGACTAAGATTTCGATCGATCCGCTGGCCGCACCGGTGTGCCCGAGTTTGGCAATCGGCGTCACCACCGGTACCTCGGGCAAACTCGATTCAAGAGCTTGTCGTTCTTGTCGATCGATTACCGGATCTCCCATCGCGTGTGAAACCACCATCCCGATGTCAGCCGGACTTAGCTTCGCTTTTCGCAAGGCATCGTCGATAGCCAACTTGATCGCTGCGGCGGATCCACGGATGCCAGGCGTATCGATATCACAGGTTCGCTTGACCAACTGCATCCCTTCGGATGCGACAAACCGCGAGGTCATCGCAACCACTTCGGCAATCGGTTTTGCTCCTCGCTGCACCGCCGCCTCGAGGCGTTCCAGCACAAACACCGCTGCGGCTTCGCCTCCGACCACCCCTTTTGCCGTGGGATCAAAGGGACGTGATGCCTCGGCAACGTTCTCAGTCGACTCGGCGATAGGCAGGTCATTGCGGTAGTTCAGCCGAGTGGCGTTGATCCGGGTGCCAGCAGCCCCGCTGATCATGCACGTCGCGATGCCACGGTTCAGACACGAGATCGCCTCGTCCAACGCAGCGGGTCCCGACGTATCACCAAGCACCAGCGTGTTGTTGGGGCCGTGGGCATTGATTGCGATCCCAACGTGACAGGCGGGCATGTTGGGCAAGTATTTCAGCATCCACAGCGGCATCACGCTTCGCATCGCCGCTTCGCCAAAACGCGACTCGTCCATCGTGCCATCGTCGTCGAGACATTTCTGGAACGCCTCGGCCAATTCGGTAGGCGGTCCATACAGCATCTCGCTGCCAAAGACGGTTCCGATTTCCTTGGGAGCAAACCGAGTCACGTTGTCGTCGGACGCGGTGGAATCCGCGTCCGATTCGGCAGCGGGAAAGACCGAATCGAGTCCGGCATCTTCAATCGCCATCATCGATGCGACGTAGGCGAGTTGGATCTCGCGAGACATCACCTTCAGGGCTTTGCGAGGTTTTACGAACTGTTTTCCGTCAAACCCGACGATCGGGGCGCCGATCCACAGTCCGTCGTTTTCGTGCCCCGCCGGGGGAGTTGGACCGTCATCGTCGCGATCGGCCAGCGATCGCACTCCGGAATCCCCGCGAAGAAACGCAGCAAAGAAATCTTGATGTCCCAGTCCGATCGCAGACGCCACGCCCGCTCCGGTAATGACAATTCGGTGTTCCGGCATGTTCGAGATTATGGCGATAGGTGGAGCAGTGGCGATTTTGAAGAGAAACGAGCAACCAGCGTCAAAGTATGATTACCAAGGCACCTGATGACCAGGGTTGTAGTTTAACTCGGGAAACTTCGCAGCGGGGGTGCCCGAGCAGGGTCGGTTTGTAGCGAACAAGCCGACGATGACCAGCGGGGGGCATCACTGCAAGGATCGATCGTACAGCCGATGCGTCTTGGTTCGCGTTGCCCCGCCACGTTCGATCGTGCCTCGCGAGAGTGAATTGCTTTCCAAAACCCAAGAAAACTCGCCAATCTGGATGCCAAACTCGATCGCATCGGGCAGGATTCGCGACAGCGTGACCAATCCGAGTCCCCATTTCTGGTACTCCGGCAACACATTGGTGCTAATCAACCGCAACCGATCGATCTTTCGTTTCCCCGTCAGCAGTTTCAGCCATCCAAATGGAAACAGCTTGCCATCGATTTTGCGAATGATTTGGTTGTAATCCAACAGCCCAAAGCCGGCGCCGACAGGGCGACCATCGATTTCCGCGATGCTGGTCAATTCGGGCACGATCAAATGCTTCAAACCATCGCTCTGCACCTTGATTTCCGCTTCGCTCATCGGGACATAGCCCCACGTTCGCTGCAGCGATTGATTGTAAATTTCCAAGAACGAGCGAACGTCTTCCTTAAATCGCTTGCGATCGATCGGCCGGCAATTCACTTTGAATCGACGTGTCGCCTCTTCGATCACGAACGCCAATTTGGGATCCAAGTCTTCGAGGATGTCCATGTGCGCGTCGTAGCTGAACAGATCTTGGACTTTTTCAAAGCCTGATTCGAGAAACAGACGCTCATAGTAGGGGTGGTTATAGGGGATCATGAATGTGGGTGACGAATCGAAACCGTCGACCAACAACCCGACCTCGTAATTCAGACTCGGATGAACCGGGCCGCGAACATCGGTCATCCCTTGTTGTCGCAGCCAATCAAAGGCATGCTGGAACAGCAATTTGCTCGCTTCGCTGTCGTCTTCGCACTCAAAGAATCCGACAAAGCCACGTTTTTCGTTGTGGCAACGATTGTGAGCATGATTGACGACCGCGAGAATGCGGCCGACCGCACGTCCATCGCGGCGGACCAGGAATGCTTGGCGATCGGCATCGTCATAAAACGGATGGTGTTTAAAACCAACGATTTTGCGGCGTTCGGCCCATAGCGGTGGCACCCAGTAGGCGTTGTCCCGATAGAGTTCCCGCTCTAAATCGAGGAATTCCTTTTGGTCGCGTTTCGAGCTGACTACGTCACAGATTGGCATCTTGCTCATCTCGTCGATTTTCCGTTTTCCAGAGTCACAATGTTAAAAGGCCGTGTTGATGCCGACGCGAGCCCATCATCAACGTCTATCAAGAGTTTGGCATGAGCGATCCGGAGCCACTGGTACTTCGCAGCCCCGCAAACCCCACCGTTCGACGCCTGATCCGATTAAGGGATAATCGTACACGACGACGCGAGAAGCGTCTGCTTGTCGACGGTTGGCGGGAAACGCTGCAAGCGATCGATGCCGGTTTGGACTTGGTCGGACTTTACCTGCCCGAATCAGGTCCGGCAGATCCGAAGAATCATGATTCCGGCGATCGGACCCGACACCACCACGCATCGTCCGCGGATCCCCTACCTGCGAACCAGGAGCGTGCAAACCATGATCCGAGAGTTCGTATCGTCATTGAAAAAGCCAAGACTTCACAAACGATTCGAGTTGTTTCGGATGCCATCATGTCGCGAATTGCCTATGGCGAGTCGCCTCGCGGGGTGGTCAGCGAATTTGTGCAACCCGACCACTCGCTTGACGATTTGACGCTGCCGCCGAACGCACTGATATTGGTTTTGGACAGTTTAGAAAAACCGGGAAATATCGGTGCCGTTTTTCGCTGTGCGGACGCTGCCGGGGTCGATGCGGTGATTTTGTGTGGGGGCGGCAGCGATATTTACAATCCCAATGCAATCCGCAGCAGTCTGGGGACCGTCTTTCAAATCCCCGCGGCGGTCGGCAGCGAATCCGAAGTCGCTCGCTATTTGAGCGACCACAAAATTCGTCCGCTAGCGGCACGGGTCGAGTCATCGGATGAACTTTGGGCGACCGATTTCTCAGGTCCAATTGCCGTGATCGTGGGCAGCGAAGCCAACGGACTCGGTTCGCGTTGGCAGCGTGATGGCGACGGCAACCCGGTCGCTGGAGTGCGAATTCCCATGTTTGGCAAGGTCGACAGCCTAAATGTTTCGGTTTCCGCAGCGGTCGTACTGTTCGAAGCCAGACGCAACCGACCACGAGGCTGATGCGACGGCCCGAGTCGCGTTTTTTACGGCAAAACGAATACTTTTTGCGTTGAATCGTCCCCGCTGCGGAGGGAAAACCGTCCCGATATCAGGCATTTCGGGCACGACCCAAACGACTCGTACGACGCAAACGACCGCTCGAGACGTCAGAATCGTTAATGTCCTTGCAGATCGCATCCGATAACTAGAGCAACCGGAAGACTCGTGCAATTTTGCAGGTTTCTTTCATGATGTGCCGAGGGGGGTGCATCAACTCGTTCGGACGCAAGGATGCGGCATGCGTGACAGTAGAACTATCTCGAAGAATCGACGACGGACCCGAGCACGGGCCGCTCTCAGCTTGCTCGTTATCGCAGCAGGTTCGTCCTTGACCGCAGCATCGGTAGCGTTTGCTAGCGAACCGGAAATCATGGCACCTGCAGCCACGCGTTTCCTAATGCCACCGTTACCGCTGCCAACGATCCAGCAAACGGGGCACTACCAACAACCCGGTCACGATTCGCAAACCGGTCGTTACCCGGTGAGCCAATCCAACACCACCGCTCGGCCCAACGTCCGCGCCAATCCCTTCTTTGATCGCGAAGAAGAGGTGAACCGATCGGATTCGGCGATCCAATTGGCATCGGGCGATGACCAACCCGCCGTTCGGCTTAAACCGATCGGTGCTGCGATTGGGCTGCAACCGATTGGCAGTCCCAAAATCGTCCGTCCCTCGGGTTCGGCGATGACGATCGAAACGCCACCGGCGGCTGCGGTGCGAACCAATCCGCTGATCGGTTCATCGCATCACGAAAACGGTGACCTCGTCGAAGCCGTGGTAGCCCACCCGGCCGAAGAGCCCAACCTAGCCGCTCCGGTAGCCGCGGGTCCGGTTTCGTCGGGTCCTGCTGCCACAGGTCCTGTTGCGTCGGCACAGCCATCGATGGTGATTTCGATGGTGACTCCGCCGACGATCGACGCCGAGAACGCATTCGAACAAAACAAATCGGCGGCGTCCGACGACGATGCGACCTTGCAACCGATCGAGTTTGCTGCGGTGCCTCAAGGCGAACCCGCCGCGGGCAGCGAGAATGCCGGCGGCGAATTGGTTTCGGATTCTGAGCCTATCTTCTTTTCGTTTTCGGATGACAGCGAAGGGTTGACGCCGCCTAGCAACGCACCAAGCGAGACGAGTCACGAGGCAATCACCGAGGTTGCGGTCGCACCCGAAGTGACGGCAAGTGAGCCTATGGCCTACGAGCCAGTTGCAAACGGGCCAACGACATCCGGGCCAACGGCAAACGAAGCGGCGATGTCGGGGCAAGACACGCACGAGATGGTGATCGATGAGCCAGCCAGCAGTGTGGCTTCGGACAACGTTGACGCCGAGAGCCGCGAGACGAATCATCACGAAACGAATCTTCATGAAACCAGCGACAACGCAGCCGCGTTGGTACTGCCGGCTCCCGTGTCGATCGTCGATCCGGTGATCGAACACGTCCCCGCAGTAACATTGCAGCCGTTAAGTGATGTTGCGACATCACCTGCGGAATTGATGGAATTGTCCGAGTCGGACGAACTGCGACCCCGCGGTCCTTCGATCAACGTGGCTCCCGAGATCAACCAGCATGCGGGGCAAGCTCGCAAACCTGCCAAACGCTATCGTCCGCCGGTTGCAGTGGAATCTCCGCCACTTGGATTCGAACGACTGGTGGACCAAGCATCGCTTGGCACCGTTCAACCGGTCAGCCCACCGAGGTTAAACGAAACTCGCGATACCTCAGCCGGTCATTCGTTTGCGAGCGAGGTTACGCAGCCAACCGGCAGCGCCATCCCGCTGTACATGACCCAAGCTCAGGTCCGATCATTGACGATCGGTGGCGAACTTCGACGCGTCAGCATCGAAGACCAAAACGTGTGCCGCGCCATCGCCTCGGGTCACAACGAATTGAAGTTAATCGGAGCCGGACGAGGCGTTACCCGTCTAGTCGTCTGGGCGGATGGAACGCCTGACGCTCCGGCGAAGGTCCAACATTTTGATGTGCATGTTCAAGACGCAGTGGATGCGACCGGCGACTCGCTCGGCGATAAAGCAGAGCTGCTCAACCGAACGATTAGCAAATCGTTTCCTGATAGCCGCGTGCTAGTCAAAACCGAGGGTGACCACTTGGTCATTAGCGGATCGTGTACAAGCGAGGACACTGCAACGAAGATCCTTCGTATGGTACGCAAGACTTGCTTGATTCCTGTGCATGACGAACTGAAGGTTCGCTAGTTTGCACTGCCCATTACTTTCCCGTTATACAAACCGGTCAATACCCAGCGGTGCACTCCAAGGCACTATGAGTCTACGAGGTTCGATCATGAAGATCCATTCGATATTAAAACACTTCAGTAGCACAGCCGCTCGCAATCTAGCGGTCTGTGGACTGCTCGCCGGCACGCTGACCGCATCGGACGTCTACGCAGACCCGGGGTTGCGAAGCGTGTTTGATGGCCCTGCGGCATCCACGTCCGGTTCCACTTCGAAATCGCTCGTTCACGGCGACCAAACGTTCCGTGTTGTCAACGCGTCAGGATATCAAACTGGTGCGGGGAGCAATCCGATTTCGACCGTCGGACATATGCCTGAATCGGCGGCCGCAGGAGCGGTGGTCCAAACCAGCTGTCATTCGTGTGGCACCAGCTGTGGTGGTGCTTGCGGATCAAGCTACGGTGGCGGCTATGGTGACTACTCGGCAATGAATCTCAGCGGCGAATACGGTGGCTGTGGCATCGCATGCAAACCGTATTGGTACATCCGCGGCGAAGCGGTCTACATGGAACTGAATTCAAGCGACCGCGCGACATTCAGCCGCAACTTTGCTCTCGATGAATTCGACTTCGAATTCGCACCACGGATCACGGTGGGCTCGGTTCCCGATTGTGTCCACGGCTGGGAAGCGACCTACGTCGGCCCGCTTGAATGGGACATGGCAGCCAGCTTGACCAGTCCGACTGGCGGAATCAACACACTGCTGGTTCCGGGGGATCCCATTGTCGCCGCCGACCTGAGCACCTTCAACGATTCGGTGTTTCAATTTCAAGCGTACCAAGCCGAGTACTGGAGCATCGAAGCGAACAAGACACTTGTCGGCTGGGAAGTTGCCAAGATCCTCTTCGGAGCTCGCTACATCGACTATGACGAACTGTACAACTACAGCAGCCAAGACGCAGGCGGTAACCGAGGCCTGTTGATCAGCGATGTCGAAAACTCGTTGTTCGGTCTACAAGTGGGGCTGGACCTGTTGTACCCCGTCTCGTGCCATGGCTCGGTCGATTTCCGTGGTCGTGCCGGCGGTTATCTGAACTTTGCTGAATCCGACACACGGCTGTTTAACGCCGGAACCACGGTCATCGCCAATATCGACGAAGACACCGAGTTGGCCGGAGTGTTCGAAGTTGGTGCAGGTTACAGCTACGCTCTGGGCGAAATGTTGACGCTGCGAGCCGGCTTCGAAGTTTGGTACGTCGCCGGTTTGGCGACCGCCAGCGATCAGATCAGCCCCGTCGTGAACACGAACTTTGGTCGCAGCACCCAAATGGATGACGACATCTTCATCACGGGTTTGACCGCGAGTGCTCAGTTCAAGTTCTAAGTCATCGCTGCTCCGCCGCCTTCGCAGCGGAGGATGACTCAAGACCCAATCCCGCAATGCTACGCTTCGCCCTCTCCGGGCCGGCGTAGCATTTTGCGTTTCAACCAACTTTGTACCGAGCGACCTGGCTGGTCCGGCAGACGTGAGCCATTGGAGATCGTATTCTCGGTGATACGGGTTTTCGCCTTCCGTATTTCACGACCGCAGTGCGAACACATCACCGGCGGTTCAGCAACCGGGTGATTGCACTGAGGACAAAAGTATTCGATGGTCGGACGCATCGCCGCTTCGAACAATCCACCGACTTCGGCCGCATGAAACCAAGCCGAATCATCCTTGCGGATCAGTGTGTCCGGTTTGACGTCGCCACTTCGAACCTTCTTCAATAGATCACTTGGCCGCAATGGGCCAAGGTCTTCGGGCGCATTCAGCTGCTGGATATACCACTCGGCCACGCCAAGGTACCTCTTTCCACGACAAAATTACCACGACTCGAAACGTTCTTGACGCGGAGACTCGATTGCCGATGGTTTGTCCAAAACGTCAATGCCGCAACGCGTCCGAAGAGTGCCGCCTCGAGGCCGGCTCTTTGAATCACGCTCGGTTGCTCCGGTTGAAACGCTGCTACGATTGTATCGCGTCGGAATGAGCTGAGCGACAGCCCCTCTGACGAATCGCGAATCTCGGCTCGAGCGACCAAGTCTCAGCACGAGGCCAAGCCCCAGCACGATGCCCAGGCCCAGAACGATAAAGAGACAGAAAAATTCTGCCGGCCGCGGTCAGCCTGGATCCCGGGTGCGGCCGTCTCGTCCTCTTATTCCCTTCTTTTCCCCGTCTCGCCCCATCGTCACGAGTCGATCGAGGCCGCACGACCGGACGTTCGCATGCAAAAAGAGAGGTTCTCGCGTTTTTGCTGGTGCTGCGTGGCCTGCAAGCCCTTGCGACACGGCCCCTTGGTTTCCGATACTATGGAATCAACTGCCCCTCATATTTTTTGACTGACTTGACGCATGCGTTGCCCCTACTGCCACGTCGACAACGACCGAGTTCTTGAAACCCGAGCCGCCGAAGGGGGCTACATCGTGCGGCGAAAACGGGTCTGTTCGTCTTGCCAACGACGCTTTTCGACCTTGGAAAAACTCGAACAATTGAACGTTCGAGTCGTCAAAAACGATCAAACACGCGAACCCTTGGACCGCGAAAAGATTCGCCGAGGTATCGAGCGAGCCTGTTCCAAACGTCCGATCCAAAGCTCGAAAATTGAGCAGGTCGTCCAGTCGATCGAAGCCGACATCTACGAGTCATTTGATTCGGAAGTCACCGCGACGCAGATCGGCGACATTGTGCTGAAACATCTGGCATCGCTGGACCAAGTCGCCTTTATCCGCTTTGCCAGCGTTTATCGTGAATTTGATGGCGCCAATGACTTCATTCGGGCAATCTCCAATATCGGCGGCTCGGCGCCGGATCCGCCCCGCTGATGACCGTGTCGCGATGATCGATTGCGGTGATCCATTGCGAGCAAAAACTCGCAAACGGCTGGGTTGGATCACGGGGGCTGGGTTGGTTGACTGGAGCTTGCGTTCGAATCGCAACAATAGGCTGAATCCGCGAATCCGCTCGCCCAAAAAAATGGCATTGATTCCGAACCTCTCCGCAAATTATTAGATAGGTTCAAATCCCGCTCAAAGTCGGTTCGATCATCGAGACGTTGAAACGTCACCACGGTTCGAATTCGGCAAAAATCTTTTACACCCAGTCTGCCGGCCATTGGAACACCCCCGCGTGAATGCGGTCGGCAATGCAAGGACGCTAACTATGATTTCGAAATCAAGCTTTCGCTGGTGGATTATCAGCTCGATCGCCATTTTTCTGCCAAGTGTTGGGTACGGCCAAGCAGGTACTCAGCGTGGTGCCACGTTGGGCGGATTGGCCGGCGCCGTTGCCGGCGGGTTGATCGGAGACCACAACGGCGAAGCGGGCGCGGGTGCCGCAATCGGTGGTGTCGTTGGCGCCGTCACGGGTGGATTGCTTGGCAACGCTGCCGACAAAGAACGCCAATATCAGCAGCAACAACAGTACTATCAATCGCAACAACACTATTATCAAGCTCAACAGGCCAACACCGCAGCGACCCAATCCGCGGTTTCGATCGCAGACGTGGTATCGATGAGCCGCAGTGGTCTTAGCGATAGTGTGATCACAAACCAAATCAACCAACGCGGAGTGCAACAAAAGCTGCAAGTCGCCGACATCATCGCGCTGCACCAACAAGGCGTCAGCGAAGTTGTGATTTCAGCAATGCAACATGCCCCCACCGGCATCCAACAATCCGCTCGCGTTTCGGCGCCGACAATCGTCGCGCAACCGGTGGTTCGCCAACCGATCATCGTCGAAGAACCGATTGTGGTTCCAGCTTATCGACCTCGCTACTACTATCACGATTACCATCACCACCATCACCCGGCACACCGCCGTGGTGGAATCCACATTGGATTCTAAATCAGACGCTTTGTTTGGCGGATGCATCACGCCCGGTGAACGGGCGATAGAAAGCGTACGATTTTTCCATCATCGCCAATCGCTCTCGGTAGCACTGCGAATCAGGAAACAGACTTGTCATCCGCTCGCAGCTGAGCACTCGCGTTTCGCGAATCATGTCGTACCACTCGGGTAACTTCTTCTGCCACGACCGATGCAAACGGTTCCGCATCGTGTCGGGCAGTTTCCAGTAGAAGGGAACACCGGTGTGTACTTCGAGCGGGAATCGGTCACTCGGCGTTTGAATCCAATGCGACGCTGCGAGTCGATGGACTTCCGAAGCAAAAGCCGCTTGGCGAGGTTCGTCGCCGACATGTTCGATTACCGAATTGCTAAACACAATGTCGAACGACTGATCGGCAAATCGATCACGCAGATCACAGGCGTCGCCGTCGATGAATCGGTAACGCGGATCGGTTTCGGCATCAGGGTCATTGAATCCCGGCAGATTAACGAGCGTGACTCGGTAGTTGTGCGGGATCAATTTCCAGACCAGCGGAGAACCACCGAGGTCGAGAATGTTGGCGTCTTCGGGCGGTTTCACACGATCCTGGAACGCCCTCATCCGTTTGGCCCGGCCCTTCAAAACGGGAGAGTTGTGCGTGTAGGCCCATCCCGAAAGATGGCGAAGCAGCGTCTGCATAAGCCGCAAACTCCAAGAGCGTTCCGAAAGACGCGATGCAGCACGCACCGCGTTTCATGTTCGAGGTGGTAGTCTAGGCGCGGCCAAGATAGCCGTCAACTAAATCGTCAATCTGACGCTGAGCCGCATTGATGGCCTCGCGTTGTTCTGCGGTGACAGGAACTCGTCCAGGCCCCAAGTTCCAACCTCGCGATCTGGCCCCGGCGCGAAAACCTTCCGGGAATTCGCCAAGTCCGATCATCGCGTCAAACAGCGGAAGCAGCTGGTACTGCAGCCGCATCGCTTCGTCGATATTTTTGTCCTTCACCGCGCGGTGAATGTCGCGAGTCAACTCGGGCACCACGCCGCTCGAGGCATTCGTGCCACCGTCGGCGCCGGCGATCAACATCGGTGCCAGCGCGGCGTCCCATCCGGTCAAGAAAGTAAAGTCATCACGAGACGGGCGAATCGCGGCAATCATTCGCATCATCAACGGCAGATCCCCCGAGCTGTCTTTGATGCCGATGACTCGAGGACATTCCTCGGCTAACCGGACGATGGTGGGCAGATCGATCGGCGATGCGAACATTGGAATGTTATAAAGCGTCACATCCACCGAGACGGTGTCCGCGATTTCTTTGAAGTAGGCGTAAACCCCTTCGGCACTGAGCCGGTAATAGAAGGGGGCTACGATCGCCACCGCACGAACTCCCATTTCGCCATACGCATCGCAGGCCGCAATCGTTTCTTTGACATTCGCCTCGGCCGCTCCGGCCAAAATCGGTACGCGACCGGCCGTATGATCCACGACCACGCGAATGATTCGACGTCGCTCTTCGGGCGTAAAACGAACAAACTCACCCGTGCTGCCGTTGGGGTACAACCCGTCGACACCATGGTCGATCAGCCAATCGATGTATTCACACAAACGGTCTTCGTCGACGCGTCCCTGTGAGTCGACCGGAGTGATGTGAGGCGTCAAAATCCCAGAGATGCGGTTCGTCATGGTTGATTGCGGTTCGCGGATTGCGATTATTGAACGTTCGCTTAGAAAATCCCCATCGCAACAAGCGAATAGCGAACGACTAAGCCTGCAACGACAACGCTCACCATACTCATTAATTTGATCAAGATGTTCAAGCTGGGACCGCTCGTATCTTTAAACGGATCTCCCACCGTGTCTCCGACCACGGCGGCTTTATGGGCATTACTCCCTTTACCACCGTGATTTCCCGCCTCGATATATTTTTTCGCGTTGTCCCACGAACCGCCGCTATTCGCCATGAACACCGCCAGACAAAAACCGCTGGTCAAACATCCGACCAACAATCCCAACACGCCCCCCACACCGAGAACGACCCCCACCACGATCGGCATCAACAATCCAAGCAAACTCGGCAAGATCATTTCGCGCTGTGCCGCTTTGGTACTGATACTGACAGGCGTCTCGTAATCGGGTTTGACCGAACCGTCCAAGATCCCTGGATTCGCTTCGAATTGGCGACGTACCTCGATCACCATCCCTTGCGCGGCACGGCCCACCGATTTCATCGTCATCGCACAAAACATGAACGTACTCATCGCGCCCAAGAAGACACCGACCAAAACACGAGGATTCATCAACGTCGCATCGTAGAAGATCAGGAAATCTTTTAAGTTCGCGTTGCGCACCGAGACGAGCGAGGCTCCGATCGAATCGACTCGTCCAAAATGCTTTTCGCCAGGCAATGTCACCGCCGTCGAATCGAGCAGGGGTTCGGTTGCGGTTCGCCATACTTTGACTTCATCGCCTTTATCAATCGACGGATTCAAGACAAGAAAGACCTCTGATTCATCCCCTGTTTTTTCCACAATTAAATCGGGCGTGATTTGGTACACCCCATCGCTGGTCACGTCTTCGTGATGAACATACTCGTCACCCCAGCGGACCATGCCGTCGCGAACCCCTTCGACATACGCCGCCAACAACGCCAACGCCGTCAACGCAGCCGACCCGATCGCAAACCCTTTGCCCGTCGCTGCGGTGGTATTCCCAAGACTATCCAGTGCATCGGTGCGCTCACGCACCACGTCCTCCAACCCCGACATTTCCGCATTGCCACCGGCATTGTCCGCGATCGGACCATACGCATCGGTCGCCAACGTGATCCCCAGCGTGCTTAGCATTCCCACCGCGGCAATCCCGACCCCATACAACCCCAACGAAAAACTATTCAAATCGTTGAACGAACCGCCGTTGGCAAACCCAAACGACAACAACATTGCCGCACACACAATCACGACCGGAACCCAAGTGCTAAGCATGCCGTCGGCAATCCCGCAAATGATGATCGTCGCCGGACCGGTCTCGGCTTGTTTGGCTAATTTGCGTGTCGCCGTATACTCGTCGCTGGTAACGCGTTCGGTCCATTGGCCAATGCCCCATCCCGCTACCAGACCGACAATAATGCTGACGGCGATGCCGGGAATGATCCCGAAAACCAACGTGCCGGGGACCGGCGGCATCAACCATACCGAAAGCACCACCGCGGCAATCATGACCAACAACGAAGATCGATTGATGCCTTTGCCGAGCGCCTTCAGCAGTGCTTTCTGAGTCGGCTCGTCTCCCGTTTTGACGGCATAGATCCCGACAATCGACAGCAAGATCCCAACCCCGGCGATCGCCAACGGCAACAACATGGCTTGCAGCTGAGCCGTGGTCACATCGTAACCCTCGGGCAATCCGCGACTTGATTGAAATGCGGCCACCCCCAGCGCCGATGCAGCCAAGATCGATCCGCAATAGGACTCGTACAAATCGGCGCCCATTCCCGCGACGTCGCCGACGTTGTCACCAACGTTGTCGGCGATCGTGGCCGGATTGCGCGGCGAATCCTCTTTCAAACTCTGTTCTACTTTGCCCACCAAGTCCGCACCGACGTCGGCGGCCTTGGTAAAGATGCCGCCGCCGACACGCGCGAACAACGCTTGCGCACTCGCTCCCATACCAAATGACAGCATTGCAACCGAAATCTGCTGCAAACTCATCGCGTACGATTCGTCGATCATCGGCAGAATCCAATACAGCAGCGCGAACCAAAAGCAGATGTAGACCAGCCCCATGCCGACGACAATCAACCCCATCACGGCGCCACTGCGAAACGCGATTTGCAGTCCATCGTTAAGTGATCGCTGGGCGCCGGCTGCGGTACGACTGCTGGCGTGCGTTGCGGTTTTCATTCCGAACCAACCACACAGCCCGCTGAAAAAGCCTCCCATCAAAAAGGCGATCGGCACAAATGCGTTCTGTACCCGCAACACAAACGCGGCGACGGCCAACAGCAGGGCGACAAAGACAAAAACGATCGCAACCCATTTGTATTGCTGTTTCAAATAAGCGTCGGCACCTTGGCGAACACTTTGGGCAATCTCTTTCATCAAGGCGTTACCTTCGTCCGCCCCCATCATTTCCCGATAGAAACGGTAAGCCCAAACCAGGGCCAAAATTGAAGACCCGCAGGCGATCAACCAAACCATCAACGCCAACATAGTTTCATTCCTTTGCTCATGAAAATTGATCAGGCTGAGAGAACTGGCAACACACAAAACCGATTCGATCGTGATCGTGTTCTACGAGGCTATTCGATGACCAACCGCAACGCAACGGTGGACACAGCATCCGTGAAGGCCAAAAGGGGAAGAATATTCGCCTGTACAGACATTTTCGATCAATTTAAGCAGATTGGCCGTCGTCTGCGCTCGCGGCCCCCAAAAAAGATTGCTCTCGCTCTCCCAGCGAGCTTATTCGTACAACCGACGCGACGACCCAGGAATCGCCTGCGTCGCTAAATTCGTCCGAATCCAAAGGTTTCGACCATGTCGCAAATCAGCCAAACCGGCACCGCGAGCTTCACCGCTCAAGAATCGGCTGGACAATCAAGCAGCAACGACAGCTTTTCGTCGGTCGATACCGACAGCTTCATGAAACTGCTGATCAGCGAATTGCAGAATCAAGATCCGCTGAACCCGACCGATAACGCAGAAATGATTCAACAGATCAGCCAGATTCGAGAAATTGGGGCAACCGATCAACTGACTCAAACGCTCAACAACCTCTCGAACAGCCAAGAACTGGTGACCGCCAGCGGGCTGATCGGACGCACCGTTCAGGGGCTTGCCGACGATGCCAGCCCCGTGGATGGGGTAGTCGATCGCATCACTGTAGAAACAAGTGACGATAACAATACACGTTCTGTCAAAGTTCACGTGGGTGAAAAGACGATGGAGATTAACAACATACGAGAAATTCAGACTGGGTAGAGTTTGACGATTTGGCAAAGCAGCGGTTTCACCATGCTTTCAAATCGACTTTTTTCTATCCGGCGACGCGGATAGGAAATTAAGTCGATGGGATTAACCTCAGCACTGACCACCGCCCTCACGGGACTTTCAGCTTCCGAAACACAGATCGATGTGATCGGAAACAACCTGGCGAACTCACAAACCGTCGGCTTCAAGTCCTCCGAAGCGGTCTTCGCGACTCAGTTTCTGCAAACATTGTCGCTCGGCGGAGGTCCCACGAGCGACAACGGGGGCACCAACCCACGTCAAATCGGCCTTGGGGTTCAAGTCGCTGAAATCGCGGCGAACCATAACCAAGGGACGATCGAAATCAGTAGCAGCCCTTCGGATTTGGCGATCCAAGGTGACGGATTCTTCATCGTCGAAGGTGCATCGGGCGAACAGCTCTACACTCGCAACGGTATCTTCAAGCTGAACAGCAGTGCGGAACTGGTGAATTCGACCGGTCAGCGACTGCTCGGCTACGGCGTCGACGAACAATTTCGTCTGCAGGAATCCGAACTCGTTCCCATGACCGTCCCGCTTGGGACCGAGAGCGTGGCGAAAGCGACCGAAAATGTTTCCTTCGAAGGAACCTTGTCGCCCGAAGGCGATATCGCCACCCAAGGCCAAATCATCGAGAGCTTGCAGCTCGGCGACGCCAAAGTGCCTCGTGCCGACGGCAGCAGCGTCGTCGTCGAAAGTGCTCCGCTTTCGGATCAAACCGATATCACGGTGGACACCAGTGGCGTGGGAACCTTGGCGGCAGGCACCTACAAGTACCGCGTCGCGCTGGTCGACAGCCAAGGCAATGAAGCCGCTCCGAGTGGTTCGCTGAGTGTCACCGTCGGATCGGGAGGCAGCGTGAACCTTAGCAATCTGCCCGCGGACCCGAACGGGGGCGACTATCCCACGGTCAACATCTACCGTACCGGTCCCAACGGCGAGGAATTCTACAAACTCGGCTCGGCAGCGGCCGGGGCAAGTTTCAGTGATACCGGCGCGACGGCGTTGTCAGCGAATGAACTGGACACCGACACGCTGACCGGAAACTACACCTACATGATCACCTACGGTCGTGCCGGCGAACCGGAAACACGTCCCAGCGTGATGATCGGTCCACAAAACATCGTGGCCGGCCGGATCTCGCTGTCGGACTTTCCCACGCCGCCGACGCCTTCGATCACCGACGGATTTCCGAACTACAACGAAATCAAGATCTACCGCAACTTGTCCAATGACCAAAACAACTTCTATTTGGTCGACACCATCTCGCCGGGCGAAACCTACACCGACGGCAAATCAGACGCCGAAATTTCGGACCTGACCATCGCCGGCAACAAAACGCTCGACATGGATGGCCCTCAAATCAACGCGGGTACGCTGTTGACCGATGTGCTTAAACGCGACGGCGTCACCTATGAAAATGCGTTTCAATTGGGAACGCTCAGCTATAGCGGCCGCAAAGGGGAACGGGCCTTGGGTACCCAAGAGTTCGAAATCACCGCCACGACAACGCTTCAAGATTTCATCGACTTTATCGAAGAGTCATCGGGGATCCAAACGGTCCAAGTCGATGCACAAAACCCGATCCCGCAATCGGAAAACAACTTGCCAGGACAAACCGGAACGATTTCCGCCGGCGGTTATATCCAAGACGGCAAGATTCAATTCGTCAGCAACAACGGCGTATCCAATGCGTTGGACATCGATCTGGCGGCGTTCCGTATCGTCGGTGTTGACGGCAACGTGACGACTCCCAACTTGGCCTTTGGAACCGTTCAAGAAGCCACCGGGCAAAGTGCGGTAAGCGACTTTGTCGTCTATGACTCGCTCGGGGTGCCGATCAATGTCCGTATGTCGACGACCTTGGAAAGTCGCACCAACGAACAAACAATTTATCGTTGGTACGCCGACAGCAGCGGCAACCAGTCCAATGACGGCACCGATATCGCAGTCGGCACCGGGTTGATCAAATTCGACGGTAACGGCAACTTCATCAACGCCACCAATGATCAGATTGCGATCGCACGCGAGGGGACGCCAAGTGTTTCGCCGCTGCAAATCACCGTCGACTTTGGCCGCGTCTCGGGACTCGCTACGGAATACTCGTCGATCGCAGCGACGCAGCAAGACGGTAGCGGACCGGGCGTGTTGAATAGTTTTGCGATTGGTGAAGACGGTACGATCCGAGGCGTTTTCAGCAACGGGATCTCGCGTGACCTCGGCAAAATTCAACTCGCTCGCTTTGCCAACCCCGCCGGATTGGAAGCTCGCGGGTTGAACCTGTACGCCCAGGGGGTCAATACTGGACTTCCCGTTCAAGGCGGCCCGGGACAAAACGGGATCGGCAGCGTGATCGGGGGTGCGTTGGAACTGAGTAACACTGACATCGGCAAGGACTTGATCGCCTTGGTGTTGGCCAGCACGCAGTACCGAGGCAACAGCCGGGTGATCACGACGAGCCAACAATTGCTTGACGAACTGCTGAATCTGCGTCGATAACGCTCCGCGGGCATCGCCGCCCTAGCGGCCGAAGACGGCGAGGGCAGTGGGCGAATGCTCGTGTAATTTTAGCATCGGGGTTTTCAGAACGGTGAAGATCGACGGGGTCTAGCCAAACTCGCTACAGCCCCCACAATCTGCGTTTTCACACGCGACCGTCCGCTATCGACATCCCTGCCTTGGTTTCGACCGCGTCGCAGGGGTTATTTCCAAGCGTTGTTCGACGCGTCTCCACTCCCTTTACTTCCTCGTGATCCCATGGCCAAAGCACCTCAGACCGCCATCCAACCCACTCGCGCCGACGACTATCCCGAGTGGTATCAACAGGTGATTCGCGCCGCCGATTTGGCCGAAAATTCGCCGGTCCGCGGGTGCATGGTGATCAAGCCATGGGGCTATCGGTTGTGGGAAAACATGCAGCGGGCGTTGGACGACATGTTCAAAGCAACGGGGCATCAAAACGCCTATTTCCCGCTGTTGATCCCGATGAGCTTTCTCGAGAAGGAAGCCGAGCACGTCGAGGGGTTCGCCAAGGAATGTGCCGTCGTCACCCATCATCGACTCGAGCCTGATCCCAATGGTGGATTGCGGCCTGCAGGCAAGCTCGAAGAACCGCTCATTATTCGCCCCACCAGCGAAACGATCATCGGAGCCACCTATGCCAAGTGGGTCCAAAGTTATCGCGACCTGCCGATCTTGATCAATCAATGGGCCAACGTGATGCGTTGGGAGATGCGAACGCGGATGTTCTTGCGGACCGCCGAATTTTTGTGGCAAGAAGGCCACACCGTTCACGCGACATCCGAAGAAGCGATCGAAGAAACCGAGCGGATGATCGATGTGTACGCCGATTTTGCCGAAAATTGGATGGCGATGCCGGTGATCGTCGGCAGCAAAACGCCGGCTGAACGCTTTCCCGGTGCGGTCGACACGCTGACGATCGAAGCGATGATGCAAGATCGCAAAGCCCTGCAGGCGGGCACGAGTCACTTCCTGGGTCAAAACTTTTCTAAAGCACAAGAGATTGTGTTCCAATCCGAAGCGGGCGAGCGAGAGTATGCCTGGACCACGTCCTGGGGCGTCTCGACACGCTTGGTCGGCGCGTTGATCATGACTCACAGCGACGATGACGGCTTCGTGCTGCCGCCTCGATTGGCACCGGCGCAAGTCGTGATCCTGCCAATCTATCGCGACGCAGATCAGCGAACCGAAGTGATGCAGTACGTCGAATCGCTGCGAAGCGAATTGATGGACCAAACCTATGCCGGGATGCCCATCCGCGTCGAAATCGATGATCGAGACGTGCGTGGAGGTGAAAAGAAATGGCACCACGTCAAACGCGGTGTGCCACTTCGTGTGGAAGTCGGACCAAAGGACATCGAGAAAAATTCGGTCTTCTTAGGACGCCGCGATCAACCCAAGAGCGTCGGATTGCCGCGTGAGGAGTTCGTCGCCACGTTTGCGACCATCCTCGGCGACATGCAGCAAAATCTGTTTGATCGCGCACTGAAATTGCGAAGCGACAACACCGTCACGATCGACAACGAAGCCGATTTCCGTGCGTTCTTTACGCCAAAGAACGAAGAGCAACCCGAGATCCACGGTGGTTTTGCCAGCTGCTATTTCGCCGACGAAGCCTCCATCGACGCGTTACTCAAAGAGCTGAAGGTGACCATCCGCTGCATCCCACGCGATCAAGACGCGAGCAGCGGCGTATGCTTTGCCACCGGCCGTCCCGCGACGCAAAAAGCGATCTTCGCGAAAGCCTACTAATAGCGGCCGCATGCATGCGGTGTTCATTGCCGCTCGGGCTCGGTCGCAAACCTTACATCGTTTTCGTTTCGCTCGTTCGTCGTTTCGGGCAATGGCGAAGCGTTCTGTAGGGGAACGCGTGTGAGGTTCGGGGGGCAGATGCCAACCAGACGAAAGTCTTGACGGCTTTGGCTACGTCAAAACCTCGATCCATATCAGTGGCCCCGAATGATTGGGCTCTGTCTTTGCGGCGCTGTCTCTTCTGCCGGGCCGCCCGGTCTGATTTGATCTTCTTTTCGCACCGCCATCGAGCGGTTTGTGCCATACGTCGCCGCAGCTGCGTGGGGGGTAATCGGCAGCCCTTGGCAGCAATTCTGGTAACCGAATCCGCAGCCACTTTTGTGCACAAAAACCAGGCACGTCCTCTTCAACCTGCCTACCTCGCTAGCTCGCACGATCTTCACCGCTGCCTAACCGGACCAACACGAAAACAAAAAAATAAACTTAAGTCGTTTAGCGGCGGTGGTTTGCGAAAAGAAAACAAACGAGCGGCACGGGTTTGGTCCACCCCATGCTAAGACTCTCCGTCAACAAGAAAGCACTCCCACTTTCTCAGCGATTTAGATTTCATCATTGAGGCGAGTCAGTGGAGTCCGGTGCTTTCAGACAAGTGTTTGGCTCGTGAGTGATTGGCACCAGCGAGCGTTCATTCATCACTGTTTCAACGATTCAAGGTTTACAGAAAGAAGGCGGATTAATGGTTTATGGCATACGAACGCCGATGCTTTCGGCATTGGTACTTTTTGGCATGTTGTTGGGGAGCGGCATCGCGCTCGCGCCGGTCGCTTCAGCTCAGGATGAGTCTGCGGCGGTTACGGAAATTGCGGAAACGATCGGTGCGGGCGACGCCGCTACCCCCAGCGAAGAAGCGGTTGTAGAAGAAGCCGATTTGGGAATCGGCTACGCACTGGACAACTTTGTGTTGTTCATCTGTGCGGTTTTGGTTTTGTTCATGCAAGCGGGCTTCGCGATGGTCGAAGCCGGGCTGAACTCGGCCAAGAACACCGTCAACATTCTCTACAAGAACTTGATGGACTTGGCCGTCGGCGGGCTGTTGTTTTTCGCTTTTGGTTTCTCGATCATGTATGCGGGCAGCTATGTGTCGGAACCCAACGCTTACTTCAATGCCCCTCACTACGGCATCTATGATTCGGCTGCGGACCGTACCTTCAGCCCTCAAGTTGACTGGTTCTTCCAAGCTGTCTTTGCCGCAACCGCAGCCACGATTGTTTCGGGTGCCGTTGCAGGACGTATGAAATTTGTCGCCTACTTGGCCTACAGCGCATTGTTGACCGGTCTGATCTATCCGATCAGCGGTTTCTGGAAATGGGGCGGCGGCTGGTTGATGCAGTTCGGTGAATTGACCGCCGACGGCTACAGCATGGGCTTCCAAGACTTCGCCGGTTCGGCAGTCGTTCACATGGTGGGCGGATTCGCCGGCCTTGCTGGTGCGATCGTTCTCGGCCCTCGCTTGGGACGCTTCACCACCGATGGAAAATCGGTACCACTTCCTGGTCACAACATCACGTTCGCTGCACTTGGCGTATTCATCCTGTGGGTCGGTTGGTATGGGTTCAACCCCGGCAGCCAACTTGCCTTCCAAAGCACCGGCGACATTGACGCGACCGTCTTGATCGCTGTGAACACCACGCTTGCTGCTGCAGCCGGTGTCGTCGTAGCAACGCTGATCAGCTGGGCATTGTTTGGTCACCCCGATTTGACGATGAGCCTCAACGGTGCTCTGGGCGGACTTGTTGGCATCACCGCTTGCTGTGACTGCTTCACTAACGGATGGTCGATTGTTGTCGGTGCCGTTGCGGGTGGATTGGTCGTGTTCGGTGTCATGCTGTTGGACAAACTGAAGATTGATGACCCGGTCGGTGCATGGCCCGTCCACGGTCTATGTGGAATGTGGGGATGTTTGGCAATCGGCTTGCTTCCCAACACCCATTTGGCTGGCGGCAGCACGTCGCTGATGATCCAAGCGACTGGCGTCGTGGCATACGCGATCTGGGCATTCGTCACGATGTTCGCCTTGTTCTTGGTCCTGAAGGCCATCGGAATGTTGCGAGTATCGCCAGAAGAAGAAAAAGCTGGACTGGATGTTTCCGAGCACGGCATGCACGCTTACCCATCGGATTCATACAGCGGAGCAGGGGTCACTGCTTAAAGCAGCGACCCACGGAAGGCTGAGGACGATGCCTTCGACAAGAGCTACCTACCGCAGTCCCGCCGTTGCACGAGATGGATTCTCTCACTGCAACGGCGGGGCAGCCCGGTAAGGCGGGAAAAACCAAGCTGTTTTTTTTGGCTCCTCACGGAGTCAGAATGAGCCCCAACGGCCCGTGGCGAGTGTCCGCCTCACTCGTCCGGGTCGGGGTTTCGCACACAAAGTCTCGTGATTAACATCGCGAGGCTTTTTTTATGCACTTTTCGAATCGGCGACGCCCTACGCCCTCGCTGGCTGTCACCGTACAATGCCGTTATCGTGTCTGTTTGCCCCTGATTCCAAGTCGCCACGGACTCCAAGTCGTTAAAGGTCCAAGACGTCACTGGGAATCGCTCGCCTTCCTCTTTTCTCGATCGTGCTTAGTCGTGAAGCTGATTATCGCCATCATCCAGCCGAGTCGGCTCGAAGCCGTCAAAGAAGCTCTGACCAAAGTCGAGGTCTTTCGTTTGACCGTGATGGATTGCCAAGGATTTGGACGTCAAAAAGGGCAATCTGGAATTTATCGCGGGCACGAATTCAGCGTGAATTTGCTGCGAAAAGTCCAGCTGCAAATCGCCGTGAACGAAGAGTTCGTCAAACCCACCGTCGATGCGATTCTCGAAGGTGGTCATACCGGCGAGATTGGCGACGGGAAAATCTTTGTGCTGCCGATGGATGACTGCATCCGCATCCGTACCGGTGAACGCGGCAGCGAAGCAATCTAGCAGCCACCGCCCCCTGTCTCTCCCCGAACTCCACAACCCCAACGAAAGAAATCCTCTGATGTCGAGTGACGATTTTCCGCTATCCGGCCGACGCATCCTGATCCTGGTCGGTGAAATCTACGAAGACCTCGAACTGTGGTATCCGAAACTGCGACTCGAAGAAGCAGGCGCTAGCACGACCATTGCCGGCCCAGCGGCCAACCAACACTACAACGGCAAACATGGCTACCCGTGCACAAGCGACGCTGCAATCGCCGATATGGCCGCGAACGATTTTGACGCGTTGATTGTGCCGGGCGGATTCATGCCCGACAAACTGCGGCGCGACCTCGTGCTACTGCAATTGGTTCGTGATTTTGATGCCGCTAAAAAGCCGATTGCCGCGATTTGCCATGGCGGCTGGATCACCATCTCGGCAGGCGTCTATCGCGGAGTTCGCGTGACGGGATCACCGGGGATCAAAGACGATTTGGTCAACGCCGGCGCCACCTACGAAGACCAAGCCGTCGTCGTCGATGGGCACCACATCAGCAGCCGTCGCCCCGACGACCTGCCGGAATTCTGTCGAGCGATCATTCAGATGATGAGCAGCCAAAGCTAGACCGGTCAAAGCTAAGCACCGCCGGAACAATAAGTGACGGGTTTTCCCGTAGCGGAAGTCGTCAAGACTTTCGTTTTCCAGGCTGGTCGAAACTCTTGACGCGTTCCGCTACATCCGTAATTACTTCGACGATCCTAAGCAGGTCAAAACGAAGCAGGCCAAAACGGAGCCAGCAAGTTTGCGAACTGCTGATGGAATCAGCCGTCGACGTTTGAGTCGCCGGTGATTTTGTCTTTGTAGGTCGACAATTGACCGAGCGCTTGATCCACATCGGATTCCTTCGCCCCATGCGCTCGGGCGGCATCGGCAAAGTGGCTGCAGAACTTGGCAAAGTGGCCTCCATCGATCCCGCGATTGTGATGAATCGCGGTCAACTCGGCTCCGGTGTAATTAACAGGACCTTGAAAAGCCGAAGCCAAGAATTCGTACTGCATCTTTTTCAACCGATCGGTCTGCACATTCTTAAAGAACGGCGACAACTCGGGGTCATTAAAGATACGCTCATACATATCTTTGACGATTGCGGCGAGCCCATCGGCTCCCCCCATTCGATCAAACAATTCGGGCGAATCATGATTCATCGAAGCGAAGCCTTGCGTGTGGCGGTGTAGAGAACGGGTGTAGCATACTGAGTTCCGCCGGACCCGCCAAGCGTTTCGGCGACGCTTCGGGGGTCATCCCAAACGACTTACCGCAGCCAACCCATTAGCGGTTTGCAATGGTCACCTCAGAAGCGCAAAAGAAAACCCGGTGTCCTGATAAGGGACACCGGGTTACTTGTCGCTAGCGACGATTCAGTGAGGGCGCTGGGACTCGAACCCAGGACCAACGGATTAAAAGTCCGTTGCTCTACCGACTGAGCTACGCCCTCGGATTTTCGTTGGCAGGAAAAACCAACCCAACTGAAAATCACCTGACTTTGGAAGTACCGAATAAAAAACCCAAGAGCAACCAAGTTTTTCTTGGCTTGATGCTTTTGGGTCTTCAACTAAGCGGAGCGGACAGGATTCGAACCTGCGGACCCAGTTTCCCGGGTCACCGATTTAGCAAACCGGCGCTTTCGACCACTCAGCCACCGCTCCCTATTTGCTTTGCTTCGCTAAACTTCAGTCAAGCAAGCCAGATTGTGCTGAATCCGCTCCGAAAACGCAACCCTCGCTTGGCCGATGTTGGCAAGGCTTTTTTTCAGCCGCTGTAAAAACGTTAAGAACGGCATATTCTCCGTATTTACCAGCAATTGACGGGGTCAACGCCGCTAGCGACTCACCAATAGACAATTGCATCGGTTCAAAGTTCACTACAAGCTGAAAAAAAATCTCGAACTTTTCGCATCCTTTTCACGCCCGATTCCTCCAAACACCGACTCTCTGGATGACGCCGCCCCCCTCTTCCTCGGACGACCATCACAGCCGTCACAGCGATCCCGACGGCTCGCGGGAAACACGCCCCTCGGCGGCCGCCGATGACTACTCGATCTGCCAAGTCACTCGCAGGGCGATGGCAACCGATTTTGTCATCCTGCTGCCCAATCGCGAGACCGCTAGCGGTGATCCACCAGGTCGCGATTCGGCGGTCTCCGCCGACGCAGCAGCGGCGACCGCGGCAGCCTTGGATCCTCACGATCCAGCGGACGCTCGATCCGGCCGTGCGGTCGAGGCGGCCGTCGAAGCAGCCGACCTGCTCGAGGGGATCGAAGCGGACCTGACCATCTATCGTCCGACCAGCGAAATTTCGCGAATCAATCTACTCGCGAGCGAAACTGCTGTCTCGATATCCCCATCGACGTTTGCCGTGTTGCAGCGAGCGGTGCACTGGGGCGAACAAACCGGCGGCGCATTCGACATCACCGCCGCACCGCTGGTCGAAGCCTGGGGGTTCACCCAACGCAGCGGCAAAAAACCATCGGACGCTGAAATCGAAAAAGCACGCCGCTTGGTCGGCTATCAACATCTGATCCTCGATCCGGCGGATCATACCGTCCGCTTTGCCGTTGCCGGCATGGCGATCAATTTGGGAGGCATCGGCAAAGGGGATGCGTTGGACCGATTGGCCAACCATCTACGCAATCGAGGCGTCAATGACTTTTTGATCCATGGCGGCAACAGCAGCGTGATCGCCAGCGGCGATCAAACTCCCGGCAGCGGTCTGGGGTGGGCCGTCGGACTCGCCCATCCCACGAAATCGAACCGGCGGTTGGCAGGCATCTGGCTTCGCAACCAAGCACTCGCGACCAGCGGATCAGGAAAACAATTCTTTCATCACCAAGGCCGACGCTACGGTCATGTGATCGACCCGCGAACCGGCTACCCCGCAGGTGATTTGTTGTCACTGACGCTGCTGATGGATAACGCAACCGATGCGGATGCCTTGGCCACCGGGCTGTTTGTCTCGGGTTCGAAGGTTGTCCGCGAACAGTTTCAACAAACGGCAATGACCGCCGCGATGATGGTTCACCGAGGCGATCGACAAGATTCGGCCAAGATTGAAACGCTCGGCGATTTTCACTGGATCGACCCTCCGGCTGAAAGCGATCGCGTTTGAACTGCGATCGTGTCGCAAGCAGGATCAACCAGGTTCAAGCAGGTTTGCGTGCCAGCGAAACTGGCCAGCAAAATTGGCCAGCGAAACAGGAACGCGAGTGATAGTCGCAGCGCGATTAGCGGCAATGGCGGCGATCAACGGCACTCAAAACAAACCACTCGCTCGTCGCCTCGCACCAACATCCGGTTGCCCACCACAATCGGCGCCGACCAACAGGGATAGCGGATCGCGGGCACATCTCCATCGGGTTGATCGAGTTCCCATTGGTTGATCAATTCAAATTTTTCGGGATTGGCCTTCACCGCTTGCAACGTGCCACGTTCCTCGAGCACGAGCAGCACGTCCCCCACTCGCGTTGCCGAAGACCGGGTGCGACGTGGATCGCTCCATTTGACTTCGCCGGTCTCCCAATCGATACAGCGGAAATCGCTATCCGGAGCGTTCCGGCCGCTGCAACCATACAAGTACCCATCGATCAACACGGGGGTGGCCCAGTGCGATCGCATCGCTTGACTGCGGCGGTCAAAGGGTGGGTCTTTCCAAACCGCTTCGGCTTGCTGATTCGTCACGTTCAGTAGCACGCTGCCGATTTGATAACACTCACTCAGAAAAACCTGGTTGGCATCCACCACAGGAGTCATCGCGATCGCGCTTTCAAGAATATCGGCGCGGTGCGGATATTTCCAAAGCACTTTGCCAAGCTTGGGATCAACGCACAACAAACTTTCGCGTGCATACGCCAGCACTCGCGTTTGTCCGTCGATTTGCATCGTTCGTGGACTGCTGTAACTCGCCAAATCATCACCGCACTTCCAACGCTCTTTACCGGTCGCTTTGTCAAACGCCACTAGCGCCGAACCATTGGGTGACACCCGATCCAATCGACCGGGCGCGATCGATGCGTCTTCGGCAGGGCTGCCGCCGACCATCACGATGACCAAATCATCCACAAGTAGCGGAGACGATCCGACACCAAAAAAGTTCTGGACCACGCCATAGGTCTTGTTGGTGTCCACGACCCAGCGGACTTGATGCGTTTGGCGGTTGCGGCAAACCAATTCGCCGGCGACGCCAAAGGTGAACACCGATTGCGAATCGAGTGTCGGGGTAGAACGTGGACCACTTTCGTAGCCGTACATGTCACGGTACACCAGCGGCCGGGCGTCTTGCCATTTGACGTTCCCAGTATTCAGGTCGATACAACGAAGTCGCTCGGCTGGGCCGGAGGCGGTTGATTCCGCGTCGAACTGGAAATACTCGTCACCCCAAACGGAGCCCAATCCATAGCCATCACCCACTTCGATCGACCACAGGAATCGCGGTTTGCGGGACCAATCAAACGTCTGGTCAGTCGCGGCATTGCCGTCAAAATTTTCTCCTAACAAACGAGGCCAACGCAATGTCGATCGCTGCGTGGTTGCTTCGTCGTCCGCCGCGACCCACGGTAGCGACACGACAACCATGCCAAAGCAAATCAGAAAGGCGGATCCAATTTGACAACGCGAAACAAAAACCATGCAAACGTCTCCGGGGGGGATTTCGATAAATCAATCAGAACGAATCGCACTCAAGTTACGTGATGTTGGTTGGGAATACCAACGTCGACGAAAAACATTCCGGCGGTCGACGCCACTTCGATGTGGTCTACAATTTAACGCAGAACCATGAACGATCTATTTGTAAACACACGGCTTTCGATCCCGGCGGGGGATTTGAATTTCACGGCGGCGCGTAGCAGCGGCCCGGGTGGGCAGAATGTCAATAAAGTCAACTCGAAAGTAACGTTGCGGTGGTCGTTGGCGGATTGCCGCGGTTTTGACCCGGGGTGGCGTCGGCGATTTATCAATCGATATCAAAATCGGATCACCCGCGAAGGCGAATTACTAGTCCACAGCGAGCGATATCGCGACCAAGCTCGCAATCTCGCGGACGCCCGCACCAAATTGGCTGAAATGCTATTGGAATGCCAAGCTCCGCCAACGCCACGCAAACCGACTAAACCGACTCGCGGTAGCCAGCGACGAAGGCTGGATAAAAAGCGTCAAAACTCGCAAAAAAAACACAATCGCCGCGGCCCGCGGATGGACGACTGATCCCCCCGTCGACCGAACAACGGCGGTTTTCCGGCCAGAATCACAGCCCACTCCCGGCGAATAGCGGCAGAGAATCTGCCAACCAGCGGTGCAGAACGAGCGTCCCAGCGGCGTTGGATTGGCTCTGGAACAAGAGTTTGTGAGTTCCACCCCAGCAGAGCGACGGCATGCAAGCCGATGGGTGGTAAAATGTCAACAATGCTTCACCGAGCTTGGCGGGCTGTTATACTCAAGACTCGGCGCTGAAACAGCCGGTTTTCAACCCTATTGAACAGAACGGATTGATGAAGCGAGCGATTCACTTTGACGAACTACTTTCCAAGTGGGAATTCGACCCCGGAAATCTGAATGTCCGATTAGTCAAAGGCAAAGACGGACGCGATGTCATCCAAATGCGAATCGACATGGGGATGCTGCAGCTTGAAACCACCGGCCGCCCCGACGGTGCGGTCTATGAGGAAAGCGAAACGTATCTCGAGCACTTGCAACACATCCGTTTAGAAGATCCCGAGCACAAGTTAAACGAAAACGAGTGCAACGAAGTTGATCGCGAGTTCATGCAGTTTTATCACCGACGTATTTGTTGGTTGCGACTGCAGTATTACCACCGCGCGGTGATGGATGCCGATCACACGCTAAGGCTGATGGATCTGAGCAGTGAAATGAGCCCGGATGAAGAATGGGGGGCGGCGCATGAACAATACCGTCCGTTCGTTTTGTTTCATCGCACCCAAGCGCACGCACTTGGTGAACTCGAAGATCACACGGCCGAAGAAGCGATCCAAGCCATCAATCAGGGTTTGGATGTGATCTACCAATTTTTTGTCAAGCACGAAGCCGAAGACCATTACGAAGATGACGAATTGGTCATCCGCTTGATCGAAATGCGAGAATCATTGCGGAACGAATATTCGGTAGGCAAGACGCTGAAGGAACAATTGGCCGCCGCGGTCGAACAAGAGCAATACGAATTGGCCGCGAAGCTTCGTGATGAACTTACCCGTCGCGAAGCAAACTAGGGCAGAGGGATCGTCACGAATCGTGCTTGCTGCTCGCGACCCCATTCCGATTCCCTTGATCGCCCCAGCGCGACGCGGATCGTTTACATGGCTGCTGCACTTGCGATGGATGGCGGTGGCGGGCCAATTGATCACGATCTTGGCAGCGGTGTTTTTGGCCGATGTCAAAATTCCTGTCACGCCGCTGCTGATTTTGGTGGCGATCACTGCGGTCACCAATCTGATGTGCGTGGCTTGGTTGTATTACACCCAAGCCGGGCGATCCACATCGGGGCTAGTCATTCAATCAAACGACTCGGGTGAAAACCCGACGACGGACCCGTTTGCCGCCGAAGACGACCCGACGCTGTTACAGTCGATCGCACTCGCGCTGATGTTACTCGATTTGGTGACGTTGACGCTGATGCTCTATTTCAGCGGCGGAGCCGACAATCCGTTTAGCTTCTTTTACTTTGTCAACTTGGCTGTTGGCGGCGTCATGATTCGGCCTCGTCCGGCATGGTCAATGACCGCGTTTGCGATCATCGGCTACATGATCTTGCTGCGATTCAATGTCCCGGTCGAAGGCATCACGATTCGCCAACCGGCCACCGACTTTAATCTGCACACCGGCGGATTGCTGTTTGCGTTTTCCACCTGTGCCACCGTGGTCACGTACTACGTCACTCGCACCGCCGGAGAACTGCAAAACCGCGAGCGTGAACTTCGGCGAGCTCAAGCCGCGCAAGCGGCGAGCCATCGGCTCGAAGGATTGACCACGCTGGCAGCCGGTGCTGCACACGAATTGGCGACACCGCTGTCGACGATCGATGTGATTGTCCGCGAATTGTCACGCCATCTCGAAGATTGCGAAAAACCACCCTCCGTCGACACCGATCTGCGTCTGATCGATGGACAACTGGAAATGTGCCGTCAAATCCTGGCTCGGATGCGGTCCGCCGCGGGCGATGCCATGGCCCATCGCTGGGATCAAACCACCGTGGGCGACCTGATTGACGCCACGCTCGAAGGCATTCGC
This sequence comes from Novipirellula caenicola, assembly GCF_039545035.1. Taxonomy (NCBI): domain Bacteria; kingdom Pseudomonadati; phylum Planctomycetota; class Planctomycetia; order Pirellulales; family Pirellulaceae; genus Novipirellula; species Novipirellula caenicola. The sequence continues at coordinate 17,811 of NZ_BAABRO010000017.1, read as the reverse complement.
GATCCGCACCGCGTCGACGTGGACGACGGCAGCGATCGCGTCGAGAATCAAGAATTGTGGGTGCCACGCGAAGCGGTCGCTCAAGCCATCCGCAACTTGATTCACAATGGACTCGATGCGAGCGGCAGTGAGGGCCGCGTGCGAGTCGAAACCGCGCTCGACGATCAACACTTGCAACTGATGGTGCACGATTGCGGTAACGGCATGACCGGCGATGTCCTCGAACGTGCCGGGGAACCCTTTTTCACCACCAAGGAACCCGGCCGAGGCATCGGATTGGGGTTGTTCTTGACTCGCAATGTGATTTCACAACTCGGTGGCGATCTGAAATTTGAATCCAGCCCAGGTCAGGGCACGCGGGCGATCGTTCGTTTGCCGCTGCAACAAGACGACATTCGGCTTCATTCCAACAGCGGAACGGAATTGAATGCGGTCAGTCCCCTCAGCGGGGTGGACACCAAGCTGGCCGATTCGAAAAGCGGATAGGTGTCGATTGCTTTTTGTCGTGCACGGTTCGTGATGAACCGAGTTTGTGTTACGATAGGTGCGAAGCGGATCCACCGTGAAAGTTAAATCCAATGATTGACCCCACAAGCGAAACCCCACCTGTTTATAACGCTGCGACGGTAGGCGCCGACAGCATTCTGTTGGTCGACGACACCCTGGTCCTGCGTGAACGTTTGTCGTTGGCGATGCAGCAGCGTGGATTTCGCGTCGAGATGGCCGCGGATTACGACCAAGCGGTCGAAGTATTCAGCCAGCGTCCCACCGATTTGGCCGTGCTCGATTTAAGAATGCCGGGCAAAAGTGGATTGGAACTGCTGCGAAAATTGCTGCAGATGAAACCCAACACCCGCGTCATCCTGTTGTCAGGTTTCGGCAGCATCCCCGCGTCGATCGACGCCGTGCGAGCCGGTGCGGTCAACTTTCTCAGCAAACCTGCCGACGCCGACGACATCTTGTCCGCGTTTGTCCGCGGCGTCGAACCGAGCGTCCCCGATGGGGCGACCGCCTTTCCCGCCCCTTCGCTTGCTCGCAACGAATGGGAACACATCCATCGTGTGTTGTCCGAATGTGGCAATAACATCAGCGAAGCGGCGCGGCGATTGGGAATCCACCGTCGATCGCTGCAACGCAAACTTCGCAAACGGGCTCCCGAAGATCCGGCGATCCCTGACGTCGATGATGATTCCGAAGACGACGAGTGATTTCTTCACCGACTTCGTGTCGGACTAATTCATCACCGAGAAGTAATTGTCGACGGCAAAATCGAAGTACTCGTTCTTGAGTTCGACCTGCAAGTCGTTGTAGAGGCAGTAATTTCGCACCTGCAGCAACAAGTCACGAGGTTGGCAATTCCGAAACGGACGGTTGACGGGCAAGTAGTGCGTTTTGATCAAGTAATCGATTGCATCAGCGTTGTACGGGATCTTGGTGATCTTGCACATGATCTCGAACAGCTTACGAAAGTCCGCTTCGGGCGGATTAGGCACTTCGATCTTGTAGGGAATTCGGCGCAAGAATGCGTCATCGACCAAATCCTTTGGTTCAAGGTTGGTACTGAAGATGACCAATTGATCAAACGGCACCTGAATCTTCTTTCCGTTGGCCATGTTCAGAAAGTCATAGCGTTTTTCAAGCGGAATGATCCAGCGATTTAATAGTTGATCGACACTCATCTTTTGACGTCCAAAGTCGTCGATCACCAACGTGCCACAATTGCTTTTTAGTTGCAGTGGAGACTCCGAAATATTGCTCTCCGGATTGAATTGGACTTCCAACATGTCCAGCGTCAATTCCCCCCCTGCGACAATGGTGGGCCGCTTGATTCGCACCCATCGCTTATCAAAACCACCGATATCAAGTAGACCGCTGCCCGCTTCGGGCATCGCGATTTCGTGGTTCATCGGGTCATAGACTCGCATCACCGCGCCGTCAATTTCAACCGCTCGCGGAATCCACAAGTACTTCCCAAACGCTCCGGTGACACGTTCGGCAATCGACGTTTTCCCATTGCCGGGGAATCCAAACAGAAACATCCCACGACCGCTGGCGACCGCGGGGCCTAAGCGAAGCAGCATTTTAGGGTTGATCAACAGATCGCTAAACGCGCGTTCAAGATCGACCTTTTTGGGATATTGGCCTTCGATCGTTTGTCGTTTGACGCTGTTGACGTAGTCGTTCAGGCTGACCGGACACGCGCCGTAGTACGTACAATCCTGCTGCATCAATCGTGCGATTTCTCGGCCCGATTCGGTTAGGACATAAACGTAGTCATTGGTTGATGTCGAACTCTTGTAGGCCACACGTTGGTCGGCTTTCAAGCGATTCAAAATCGGCTCGACCATCCGAAATGGCAACTTGACTTGATCGGCCACCTGACGACCGGCGCATTCACCGATGTTTCTTAGAAAGCGATAGATGATCGCTTCGAGCAGCGTTTCATTGATACGAGATTCGTAGGAATCTTGGGGCTCGGCCGGCCGCCATGGCTCGTCACGCGACGGTTTGAACCCGAGCAACGAGGCCGATGGTTGACGGACTTTCGCGTTTGCCGATTGCGGCTGCGACGATGGCGGTTGCGACGCCGATGGTGCGGACGCTGTCGGCGCGGGTCTTGCCGGGGTGCCCGCCCACGAAACCGCCGCAGCCCCGCCTGCGTTAGGCGGCGTGGCCGCTGCGGGACGCGGCGTCTGCTTCGGTCGCGGCTGCTCCGCAGCTCGCGGCGTTGCACCTTCTCCGCTAAGCGAATGGATTCGCGACAGCAGGGCGTCTAGTTGATCTTCGGCTGCACTTTGTTTGGTGTCACTGGACGGTTTCGCGGGATTCATTGAGTAATTCTTTGAAAACTTTGGACCAAATTGGTTCGCCCCTGATCAAGATCGCGTGACGCACACGAATCACTGCTTGATGTTATCGGCTGGCAACGAAAACAATCCGCTATCACGTCAGCAACAAACGGATGAACCCCCTGTCCGTGGCACGTCGTTTTTTCCTACTCATCGCTACAATCGTTACCACCATGCCATCAAGCCAAGTCCAACACCGCAGCCGGCAAAAAGGCGACAAAGCGTGAGTACGTTTCGGCAAACGAAGAATGCCCACCCGCAGCATGATGGGCAATTTTGCCGATTGATTTAGAAACGCGAATTAGCAGCGTCTATCAAAAGTGCGATTCAGCTTGAATGCGTTGCGGCGGCGCGATGGATGCGATCCATGATTGCCATGCCGATGCCGACTGGTTCGCAGCGATCGATCACGATCAAATCGAGCCCGGCGTGGTCCAATCGCCGGAGTGCAGCAAACAACCCTTTGGCCACTTCGTGAAGATCCCCTGAATCGCTCAACGTTTCTACGACCGAGAATCTTGCCGCATCGGCATCCGACAACGGCTTGAACGCGATCCGGCCAACCCTCGCTGGCAACGCCATGCGTTGTGCCAGGTCGTACAAGACCAACGGGGTCGTTGGCGAATAATGCTCTTTCATCATGCCGGGCGCTAACATCGCAGCGTTTTCCGTCTCGCTGCCTTTTGACGTGGCTTCCGATTCCGCGATGGCGCCAGTCAACTCGGACACCGAGACAGCGAAACGTTCCGCCAACGTTTCGGCGGAAACCCCGCCAGGCCGCAGCAACTTTGGCCCCTCTGGACGCAGCGCGACGATGGTGGATTCGACTCCGAAATCGCAGTCACCACCGTCAATCACCATCTCGATAAATTGATGAATCCCCGGCTGGCCGATGGGACCATCACAATGTTTGGCCATGGTGGGGCTGACGTAATTCGATCGGTTCGCGCTGGGGGCTGCGATCGGAAACGAACAACGCTCGAGTAACCGCAGTGCGACCGGGTGCGAGGGAACTCGAACCGCCACCGTGTCGCGTCCCGCTGTGACAGTATCCGAAATACGATTCGATCGAGGCAGCACCACGGTCAACGGCCCCGGCCACAAATCGACAACACAATCGAGTTGTCGCTGCAGGGTTGGCTCAAGTGGCATCCTCACCGCTTGATCCAACCGATCAATCGCCGCGATATGAACAATCAACGGGTTGGTCGCCGGTCGCTGTTTCGCCGCAAAAATTTTCGCCACCGCATCGGGATCCCATGCATTCGCCGCCAATCCGTAAACCGTCTCGGTTGGAATCGCAATCAGTTTCCCAGCCGCCAGCAGCGCTGCGGCGCGATCCAGCACGTCATCCGAAGGAGGTTGAATTAAAGTCATCAAGCCCAAAGGGGTTCGAAACGAGGGAGAGAGGGGAAAGGGTGGCCGCCAGCGATTAAGGACTTCCGTGAACGACTTGATGATTCTCGGAATCACCAAGCAGGTAACCAAAACCGTTTGCATAGGCGATGCCGTGAGGACGTTTCAGTTTCAGCGGCCCTTTGCCTAAAACCGTTTCCACCGTATTGGCATCAACATCAATCCGACGGATCAAATGGTTCTCGGTATCAACGACAAGCAACCGGCGCTGATCGTCCATCACCAATCCCTTGGGACCATTGAACGTGGCCTCGGTCGCGGGTCCTCCGTCGCCGGAACGTCCTTTTTTGCCACTGCCCGCCACATGATGAATCCGACCGCTGTCGCGATCCATTCTCCAAATACTGTTGCCTTCGCGAAGTGCGATCCAGATCGATTGCTCGTCGATCGCCAGCGACCGAGGACCGTATAGCGTTGTTTGGAGAGCCAATGCCCCGTCGCTTGGCAACTTACCGGCTCCGGTCCCAGCAATCGTTTCGATTATCCCGGTGCCGAGATCCAGACGGCGAATCCGATGATTGTGCGTATCCGCAATCAAAACCCCGCCTTCGCCATCCAAGACAACGCTGTGCGGATGTTTTAGACGAGCCTCGGTAGCGGGACCGCCGTCGCCGGAAAAGCCTTCGGTACCGTCCCCTGCAATCGTGGTCACGATGTTGGTCTTGGCATCAATCCGGCGGATCACATGATTGCGGGTGTCCGCGACAATCAAGTTTCCATCGCGATCGACGCGAACTTCGTGAGGCCAATTGAAGGTGGCCTCTAAAGCTGAACCGCCATCACCGCTATAGCCTTTCAACCCACAACCGGCCACTCGCACCATCCCACTCTGCTGCCCTGTGGATGCAGCGTCGCGCGGCTCACCCGTTTCCGACGAACTTGTCTTAGCGTTTGGATCGATCGAGGCTCGCCAAATACAGTGATCGTCGACCGTGGTGATCCAAACGCGGTCTTCGATGATCTCGATCCCAAACGGATTGCCCAACGGCGTGGCCGTAGGTGAACGCATGGTCGGTGGGTTGGAGTAGCGAGCGTTCGATGACGGGGATGCTCCGGTCCCTGCCCACACGCGGGGCAATGCGGTGTCCGGCGACTGTCCGAGCGAACACTGCGAAACGGACGTCAACCAAACAATGTTGGAAACGGCGACGATGGCAAGTAAACAGGATGATTTCATGGCGATGGTGGCTTCCTGGAGGACGGAATGGGGCGAATGCGTGCGTGGTGTTCGCCACACGCCCGACTCAATCTAATCCCCCCACCGGCAATAAAAAAGGAGAGCAGGGGATGTCGTTCGATTTCCCCGCATACGCGTCCCAAACGCCCCGCGAAGCTGGATGCGCGTTTTCATCGTCCGTATCAACCGATGGGAAACTTGGGTACGGGTTTGCGCCGATTTGCAAACAAGGCGCGGTTAGTCCACTAGTCATCACGCGTACAATTTTGCCTCGTCGGCCATCGTCACCCCCTTGGGAAAAAAACGTTGATTTGCTCAAAAAATTTTGCGGTTTGCTCACTCCAAATACGCATTAATTTTGGACAGCCCCCAACGTACTGGACGACTGCAGCCCCAGTGGTCAAGAAAATATTTTGACTCACATTCTGATTTTCATGGCACTTATCGAATGGATCTCTAATCGAATCCCTTCGGCCCCCGAAAACGAAACATCGTTCCAATTTCACAGGCGACTCGTAATGCAATCAATCACAGCGACCCCCAACCCGCAAACGCAGACGGAATCACAACCGCAGCAGATTTCGCCAGCGTCGACGACGGCGTTTGATTCCGTCATCGCTTCGATCTGCCGCGACGCCCGTTACCAATCACGTCTGTACGTGACGCGTTGCAACACGGGAATCGACGGCGAATAGGGACTCAGCGGCGAATCAACGCCATCGCTGCGAGCGAGATCCTAGCGTGATCTCGAAATCACACCGAGCCGCCTGCCATCGATCTCAAAATATCGACCCCTCGTTTTAGTTGCTCGTCGCTGGCGGCAAAACTAATGCGAAAATGCGAATCCCGGCTGCTAAAAATATTGCCGGGAATGATCAGCAGCCCACGCTCAATCGCCTGCTCCACAAACTTGGCTCCGCTATCGATCGGAGCCTTCGGGAACATGTAAAACGCCCCACCTGGCTTTGCGATTTCGTAGCAATCCGACAACGCATCAAAGACCATGTCGCGTTTGCGTTTGTAGTCTTCAATGTGCCCCCCCAAATTGACCTCCATCGCTCGTAATGCTCCCCACTGAGCCGGCTGTGGCGCACACACGAACGTGTACTGTTGGATTTTCAGCATCGTGCGAATGATTTCACTGGGGCCGTGGACATACCCCACACGCCATCCGGTCATCGCATGGCTTTTGCTAAAACCGTCGATCACGATCGTTTGATCGTTGTAGGATGCCGGGGACGCGAATTCGCCGTCATAGAAAAAGCGGCTGTAAATTTCGTCCGACAACAGGGCAATGTTCTTCTCTGCGGCCAACTCGGCAACCGCCTTTAGCTCCGCTTCGCTGGCCGTCACTCCGGTCGGATTGGCAGGGCTATTGAGCAGGATCATTTTCGTCCGTGGTGTGATCGCGGCCGCGATCTTGTTGACGTCCAAGCGGAAATCCGGGTACGAGTCGACCGCCACGGGCACCCCACCACACATCTTTAATAATGCCGGATACATCACAAAGAACGGGTCGAGAAAGATCACCTCGTCGCCGGGATTGACCATCGTTAGGATCGACAACATCAATCCTCCGCTGGTCCCACTGCTGATAAAGACATCGCGATCCTCGTGAGGATACTTTTCGGCGATTTCTTGTCGCAACGCTTCCCGCAGCGGCGCAATCCCCTGGGTCGGCGAGTAGGCATTTTTGCCGCCACGAATGGCCTCGATCGCTGCATCCTGAACCGCTTCGGGAACGTCGAAATCGGGTTGACCAATCGAAAGATTGACGGGATCCTTCAGCTTCGCAGCCAAATCGAAAACCTTACGAATTCCGCTACTATCAAACGTGGTGGTGCGGTCGGCGATCCATGGGTGCATGATGAAACTTTTGAGGGACAAGGGAAGGAGGACGGAAAGCGAGCGAATCCACTTCGCAACGAAACGCGGGCCGATTTCCAAACCAGCCGATTTGTACCAAATGAAATGGCGTTGGCCTCGTCCCCTTAGATTACCCGAGCAATCCCCGAAACTAAATCCCGCAGAACAATTGCAAAACGATGGCAGTGATCCAGTTTGTCGAACCCGTAGTCCGATTTTGCGCCGTCATCACGCGGCATGACGCGGTGCGTGACTGGGCGATCCGCCGCTTGAACGAAGCTTGGGGCGAAACCTTTGTGCAAACGCCGCAAATGCCCTTCGAAGCCGGCGGCTACTACACTCGCGAAATGGGCGGCGAGCTTGAAAAGACGATTGTCGGTTTTCGTGATTTCGCAGACCCCGCAGGACTTGCCGACTGGAAAACGCAAACCAACCTTTGGGAACTCGAGTGTGCCCAAGCGATCCCGACCGACGAACCGCGTCCCTTGAACCTTGACCCCGGCTATGTGACGCAAGCCAAATTGGTGCTGGCAACGACCAAGGATCGCGACCACCGCATTTACCTTCACGACGGGATGTTCGCCGAAGTCACATTAACATATGTCCACCGCCAGTGGATTGACCACCGCTGGACCTATCCCGACTATCGCACGGACGATGTCAAGCAATTCGCGCAGCAGTGTCGAGAACATCTTCGCGCTCACCTCAAATCGATTCGGAAATTCCGAAATCGCCCCTCCAGCAAACGTGGCGACTAATGTTCGGCCCAGCCGCGGTGATGTCATGCGAACTCGGCCGACTCCGCAGCCATGACCAGCGCGACTGAGCAAAGCCTGAACTCTATTGACCTTTGTACACCTCTGGTGAACGCGATAGCGATAATCAGTAAAGAGTTCTTGCCTCTTTTCACTTTTTTCTCATTTTTGTCGGTAAGTCGAAAATCCCGCCGGACAAGAAGTCTATAGCGTTGCGCATTTATGGGTGGTATGCACCACCCGCTCGATTTGCTGCATCTTTTTTTTGCTTGTAGATCTGGAGTGCGCTGCTGGCTCTCCAGAATTTCCTCTCTCCTCTTGCGATTTCTTTCCTCTTTTTTTCAGGGTATTTCTATGAAACGAAATGTTCGCTCTGGCTTCACGCTTGTGGAGCTACTCGTCGTTATCGCCATTATCGGCGTCCTCGTTGGATTGTTGCTGCCGGCGGTCCAAGCCGCTCGTGAAGCAGCCCGGCGGATGAGCTGCAGCAACAACTTTAAACAGCTCGGTCTTGCTCTTCACAACTATCATGCAGCCTATGACAAACTGCCCGTATTGATGGGAGGAACAAACAAAGGCGCGGGGAACACCGATTCAGCAGGCCTTGTGGCTCCGACCGGGCACAATCGCCAAGAACTCAGCATCTTGGTGGGACTGCTTCCATTTATGGAACAGCAAGCGCTTTGGGAACAGATTTCCAATCCGTTGTTGGATCCTGTTACTGGAAACACTTGGCAGCCAATGGGCGGCAATCCATTGATGCAGATCAGCCATCATGCGACCTCACGCTATGAGCCCTGGCTGACCGAAGTTCCGGGGCTTCGCTGTCCAAGCGATCCAGGAACCGGATTGCCATCGGCGGGTCGCACCAACTATGTTGCCTGTAGCGGTGACTCGTGTTACCTGAGCAATTGGGGCTTTGCTCGAGACGATGGCAATCGGGTTAACCCATCCAACCTTGGCGAATTGGCACGAGCATCATGCCGAGGCGTGTTCACGACACGCAACCCCACGGCGTTTCGCGATGTCTTGGACGGATTGGCCAATACGATTTGCATGGGTGAAATTGCCACCGACCTCGGCGATTCCGATATCCGCACGCACGCTAAGCAAACCACCGCGAGTGGATCCGACTCAGGCTCGGGACAACAGCTTCGTCTTGTCAACAATGCATTGTCCTGCCAATCACTAATTGATAGTACGCGGCCTCAATTCTGGGGATCAGGTACCACGGTCGGTAACCCGGAACAACGTCGGGGGTACAAATGGGGTGCGGGACGTCCGCTGTACGGGCAATTCAATACGATCCGACCACCTAATAGCGAATACTGTATCGCCAACAACAATACCTACCATGGCAACTCCGCGATCGCTCCGGCCAGCAGTCGTCACCAAGGCGGATGCCACGTTTTGTTGACCGACGGTGCCGTCAAGTTCGTTACCGATTCGATTGAAGCGGGCAACCAGAATGCGGAACAAGTATTCCAAGGTAGCTCCCTGTCACCGCCAGGATCCAAATCGCCATTCGGATTGTGGGGATCGCTCGGCACCCGCGGCGGCAACGAAACGATCGATGGCGAGTTTTGAGCCAGACAATCTAAAACCCAACAAGGACTCGCCCGGCTTGTGGCATCCTGATGAATTAACCGTCTCTGCACAATCATGGTGCAGAGACTTTCCCCCTCGCATCCTATCCTTTGCAATTTTATAGAGACCAAACGTGAAATATCCTGCATCCATTCTCAATGCGGCTAAATCGTTCCGCTCGGCCACGCTGATCTTGGCAATCACTTGCTGTTTCGTCGGACTTGTCGGCTGCAGCGAAAAGTCAGGTGCGATCGCCGATCAAGACGAGATGGCCGAGTACCTCGAAGCCAATCCGGAACTGAAGGAAACCAATTCCGAAGAACCTAATCTAGAACGCGAAGAATCGGTCCGAGCGGCACCGGAACAAGTTTGATCGCGAACGCAACGCTTGTGATCGGTTGACCCGATCGAACGCGATTCCCAGCACTGGTCTATGTTGACGTTTTCGTCGGACCACTCAATGCGGCCCCATGTCTGTACCAGGCATGGGGCCGTTTTTGTTGATTGCTTGAAAATATCAGGGCAAACGTGGTCTGTCCCCTCATTTTTTCGGTAAGTCGGCCAGAGCAGCGGACGAGCTATTTATAGTGGCAAGCGTCCTCAACACAGGACGCTCCATCGTCGCCCCCAACCCCGGCACGGACATGACCGACGAACCCCGTCAAGACGCCGATTACGAACACTTCCTCGAACACTTTTCGCGAGATCGCGATCGCTTGTTTGGCTACATCTACGCATTGTTGCCACACAAGGCCGACGCCGAGGATGTTTTTCAGCGAAGTAGTTTGCTGCTGTGGAAAAAGTTTTCCGATTACGATTCATCGCGGCCCTTCCTGCCTTGGGCGTGCACGATCGCGCACTACGAAGTCAAAAATTTCATCCGCTCGGTCCACCGGGATCGATTGCAGTTCGATGCCGACTTGGTCGACAAGATAGCCGAAACCCGAGGTGCATCCACGACGAAACCCGACCTTCGCTTGGACGCATTGCGGCTTTGTTTGCAAGGCATTAAATCGGTCGAGCGGGAATTGATCGAGCTCGCCTATCGCGATGACACCACGGTCAAAGAGTTCGCCGAAACGAATGAGTTGTCGGTGCAAACGCTGTACAACCGCATCAGTCTGACACGACGCAAGCTGCTGAGTTGTGTCAAGCGACGACTCGCTCAACAAGGGGCAGCCATATGAACGACTCGCATGATGAACTGCTTGATCTACTCGATGAACTGTTCCATCAAACCATCGACGTGGATCGACATCAACAGCTGCAAGAAATCCTCCGCAGCGACGCGGTGGCACGAGAACGCTACCTCGAGTATCTCGACCTGCACTTTGATCTGAATCGATTGCATCAATCCATCGGCGACCTGCCACTCAGTACCGTCGATCTACAACGGTTTGCCGAATCGATGCGAGCGTCAACTTGCGATTGGACGTGCGAGTCAGACACGCCGGATCGGTCGAAATGGGCCGAATCGAGGAAACGGCCCGAATCGTGGAAACCGACAGCGAGATGGAATTGGTGGGCATCGTTGGCCGCTGCGATAGCGTTGTGTATCGGTGCTGCGTTGATTGCCACGAATCGCAATCCGTCTGATTCATCTGCGATCACCCAGCGTGACGCCGCTCCTTCGCAGCCCAGCACGGAAAATCGTTCTCGCGTCAAGTTGACGCAAGCTTTGGCAACGAATTTTTTTGGTGAACCGACGCCGCCGCTCGGTAGCTCCGTTCCACTGGGGCACGAATTTGCATTGACCCGGGGAATGGTGGAACTGCGGTTCCCGGCCGGCGCCACCACCATCATCGAAGCCCCGGCGGTCTTTGTCGTCTCGGATGATGCACGATTGGAATTGGCCAGTGGCAGTTGTTCGGTGCACGCTCCCGAAGGAGCCAAAGGATTCCGTGTCGACACTCCGCTTGGCAACATCATTGATCTCGGCACCCGGTTTGTCGTGGACGTGGACCAAACGGGTGACACCAAGGTCCAAGTAGTCGAAGGCGAAGCCGATCTGATTGCCAAACAGCAAACGGACGATGCATCACCGTCGGCGACGACTCCCATCAATTTGCAGCGTGGACAGGCTCGTCAGTTGTTAATCGGCGACCGTGTCGACATTTTGGAAATCCCGTTCGACGACGCAGCCTATCGCGACCAAATCCCTGATCGCATCGTTCGCTTTGACGCCAGCCGAGACGAGCAAGGGAACGCCAAAGAATTGCAATCCGTTACGGTCCAGCGCGGCGGGATCGAGCACGAATACCAAGTGGATGAGCTGATTGGTTTTGACATGATTCATTTCCAAGGCGGCTCGGATGCAAACATCATCACAGCGGAACAACAGCGAGATCCGATCGACACCACGCACAGCAAACAACCTCGATCACGTTACGCCGACCGCGACCGCCACCTTTGCAGCGGACTGATCAACCCCGGCGGAAGCAACACGCCGCTGAGTGTGAATCCAGTCTTTGGCGACGAAGCCGATGGCGCTAGAAGCACGCCGGGGTTTGCAATTCGCTTCCAAAAACCGGTTATCAATTCAGCGGGTCCCGATGTGGTCTTCTTTGAATTGCAGGTGATCATCCATCCCGAGCAAGGTGATGCGTTTCACGTCAGCCCGTTGCAATTTACCGACAGCCTCCGCACCCACACGATCAAGTCTTACGACATCGACCTGGCGTCCCCCGAGTCCAAATTCCTGACTCCCTTTCGGCTGTATCGATTTAGCGAAACACCAACCTCGCTTAGCATGCTCAATCGCCTGCCGCACGCCGGAGGCACCGTTCACTCGGTACGCGCCAAAGTGATCGCGGTCGGCATCGACCTCAGCGATCTCGGTTACGCCGCCGGCGCCGAAGTCAACGGTTTGTTTTTCCAAGATGTCCAGGACGACGAAAACCGAATCGATCCCGTCTTTATCGGTGGTCTTCCTCCGACTCGATAACCCTCCCTCCTCTCTCTCTCCAATTTCCCACCTATGTCTCACTACCACACTTTTTGGCCCCTAAGACTGCTGGTTTTGTCGACGTTGATCGTGTGTCCACTGGCAGTGGCCGATGAGCCGATCACGAAATCCCAGATGCACTTTTTCGAAAACGAAGTGCGTCCGCTGTTGGCTGAAAAATGTTTCGCGTGTCATGACGAGGAAAAGCAGAAAGGCGATCTGCGACTCGATTCGCTCGGCCACATGTTGCTTGGCGGCGAATCAGGTCCGTCGTTGGTGCCCGGCAAGCCGGACGAAAGTCTGTTGATCGAAGCGGTCCGCTACGAGTCATTCGAGATGCCTCCGTCGGGGCAACTTGCCGACAAACAAATCGAGGTGCTTGAGCGATGGGTTGCCATGGGCGCACCGTGGCCCGGCAGCGATCCCGATGCGGTGCTCCGCGAGCCACGTGATTTTTTTAGCGACGAAGACCGAAATTGGTGGGCGTTCCAGCCCGTCGTGAAACCGGCGGTGCCCACGCAGAGTGGCGACGGATGGGCCCGCAACGAAATTGACCATTTCATCGCTGCTCAATTGCAATCGCGTGGACTTACTCCGGCCCCCGAAGCCGATCGTCATGCGTTGGTGCGGCGTTTGTATTTCGACGTGATTGGGTTACCGCCGACGCCCGAACAAGTCGCTGCGTTTGTCAACGACACGTCGCCTGAGGCCTATGACCGGTTAGTTGATTCGCTGCTGGATTCAAAAGGCTATGGTGAACATGCGGCGCGGCAGTGGTTGGATCTGGTCCGCTATGCCGATTCCGACGGCTACCGCGCCGATAGTTTTCGTCCAACCGCATGGCGTTATCGCGATTACGTGATCGAGTCTTTTAACGACGACAAACCGTACGACCGATTCACACAGGAACAGCTCGCCGCGGACGAAATGTTCCCAGATGACGTGGACGCTCGGGCGGCCCTTGGTTACCTGCGTCACTGGGTTTACGAATGGAACATTCGTGATGCGCCGGGTCAGTGGAAAACGATCCTCGAAGACCTGACCGACACAACCGCCGACGTCTTTATGGGCATGGGACTGCAATGCGCGAAATGCCACAACCATAAATTCGATCCGCTGTTGCAAAAGGACTACTTTCGCTTGCAAGCGTTCTTTGCACCGATCATGCCCACCGACATGACGCTTAGCAGTGATGAAGAGATCCAGGCGTATGAAGCGGAACTGAAGAGATGGGAATCCGCGACTCAATCGATTCGCGACCAAATCGACGAGATCGAGCGACCGTATCGCGAGAAAGTTAAGAATCTAGCCATTGACCGCTTTCCCGAAGACATTCAAGCGATTGCCCGTAAACCGTCAGCGGACCGTACGCCTGCCGACGAGCCAATCGTTTATTTGGTGCAGCGGCAAATTCAAGCCGAATACGACCGATTGAACAACGTCATCAAAGCGGCCGACAAGGACCGCTTGGTCGAACTTCGCCGTCAACTCAAAGCACACGACAACTTAAAACCGAAACCGCTGCCGACCGCCATGGGAGCAACCGACCAGGGTGCGATCGCGCCACTAACGGTGCTTCCCAAACGACCGGACGAACCGATCGAACCAGGATTCCCCTCGATTTTGCAAGAGTCCGCAGCCGAGATCCATCGCGTTGCCGTCGCCACGACGGCTCCCACGACCGGTCGGCGAACGACGCTTGCGCTGTGGTTGACCGATCCAACGAATCCGTTGTCCACTCGTGTGATTACCAACCGTATTTGGCAAAGCCACTTTGGCCGCGGGCTTGCTGAAAACGCCAGTGATTTTGGCAAGCTTGGCAAACCGCCCACTCATCCTGAACTGCTTGATTGGATGACCGCCACGTTTGTCGAAAACGGCTGGAGTCTGAAATCCCTACATCGAATGATCTTGCGGTCGGCCACATATCGGCAATCGACTCAACATCCCGATTTCGACACTTGCCACACGATCGATCCAGGAAATGAATACTATTGGCGTCGCGACACTCAGCGGTTGCAGGCCGAACAGATTCGCGATGCGTTGTTGACCGTCACCGGAGCGTTGAAAGACCGCAGCGGTGGTGGCCCCGTGCTCGGCGATTCACCGTACCGCAGCATCTTTGTTCGCAGCATGCGGAATTCGCCGGATGAATTGCTCAGCAGCTTTGATTTGCCGATGTTTTTCTCGAGCAACTCGTCGCGAAACACCACGACCACGGCGGTCCAGTCGCTGATGATGATCAACAGCAATCAGGTGCTTGGGCATGCACGCAGAATGGCGTCGGATCTTTCCGGCGTGACCAGCGACATTCCCACGCAAATCTCGCTGGCGTGGCAGCGAGTGTATGGCCGCCAGCCGTCGGTCGACGAATTACAACAATCGTTAGCGTTTGTTGACCATCAAACTCAACAACTGAAAAGCAAACAAAGCGATCGCAACGAAGGAAAAATTGAAACATCCAAGTTGCCTTATCGCGACGGGCAGGCGGTTCGTTTTATGGTGGACGATCCGTCGCTGAAATTGGCGATCGCCCACGATGATGCGATGAATGTCGGCGACTTTACCATCGAGACGTTCTTTCAGCTGCGATCGATTGCCAACTCTGGAACCGTCCGCACGATCGTTGGCAAATGGGACGGTGACAAGGGCGGCGCGGGATGGCGTTTCGGTGTCACCGGAATGGGATCACGCCGTAAACCTCAAACCTTGGTGCTGCAAATGTTCGGCGAACTAAGTAGTGGCAAGTACGGCGAAGCGGCGATCTTTTCCGATCACCATATCGAGATGAACACGCCCTATTATGCGTCGGCAAGTTTCCACGCGGGCAAAGACGGCAAACCGGGCAAGGTCACGTTTTACTTGAAAGACCTGTCTAATGATGACGAGCCGCTATTGCCCACGGTCATCGAACACAACATGGCCGGAAATTTTTCGAACAAAGTGCCGCTAACCATCGGCAGCGTCAGCGGTCGCAACTCGCAAACCTTTGACGGGTTGGTCGACGATATCCGCTTCGTCGGTCGTGCATTGAGTGTGGATGAGATCCTTTACACCGTCGAGCGTTCCGTTGGCGACACCATTGGTCATTGGCAATTCGAAATCGACCCGGGGGTGATGCAAAACAGTGCCGGTGATCGTTTGCCGATTATGGCGCGAGGCGATTCCATCATCGCGTTGTCCGCATCCGAAGCGGCGTTGGTTGATTTCTGCCACGCGTTGCTCAATTCGAACGAGTTCCTTTACGTCCATTAATCGTCGATCGCGGTGCAATCGAAACACCGCGATCTCTCAATCCAATACGACATCCATTCTCTCGTCGTGCAACAGGAAAAACATGTCCATCCACAAACACCCCAATCGTCTCGCGACCATCGATTTGCCGCACTACGCACAACCGACGAATCGTCGGGAGTTCCTAACGCGAAGTGGTGCTGGTTTTGGCGCACTGGCTTTGGCGGGGATGATGTCTGACGCCACCGCAGGCCCTGCCGCAGCAAGTGTCGCAAATCGAGCCAAGCCATCCGAGTTGGAATTGAACCCACTCGCTGCGAAACCGCCTCATTTTGCTCCGACGGCCAAGCGAGTCATCTTTTTGTTTATGGAGGGTGGCCCCAGTCATCTCGATCTTTTTGATCCCAAACCGCTACTGCAAAAATTGGCGGGCAAACCGATCCCAGCTAGCTTTGGCGAGGTGGTCACAGCGATGGGCGAGATGCGATCGCCGCTGCTGCCCACCAAACGTAAATGGAAGCAGCATGGTGAATCGGGAACGTGGGTTTCGGATTGGTTGCCGGAAACCGCCAAATGTGTCGATGACATCGCCGTGATCCGGTCATGCTGGGCCAACGGCATCAATCATTCGGCGGGGGTTTGCCAAATGAACACCTGTTCGATCTTGAGCGGTCGGCCATCACTAGGCAGCTGGGTCAGCTACGGATTGGGCAGCGAAAATGACAACTTGCCCGCCTTTGTCGTGATGCAAGACAACAGGGCACAGATCGTCAATGGACCGCGCAGCTGGGGGTCCGGATTCATGCCCGCGGTCTACCAAGGCACTCGGTTAAGCGAAGGCAAACAGCCGATCCCCTACTTGAATCCTCCCGAAGGAATGACCGATCTGCAGCAACAAACCAAGCTGGCATTCTTAAATCAATTGAACCATCGATATGCAAACCGCCATCCAGAGCAAACCGAATTGGAAGCTCGCATCTCGAGTTACGAGCTGGCGTTTCGCATGCAGTCCGAAGCGCCCGATGTGATCGATCTGTCGCGTGAATCCGAAAAGACCAAAACGATGTATGGGATCGACCAAAAGCAAACGGCATCTTATGGACGCCTTTGTCTGCTGGCCCGGCGGATGGCCGAATGGGGTGTCCGGTTCATCCAACTGTACCACGGTGCAGGTAGCAAGTGGGATTCACATTCGAATATCGAAGGCAACCACAGTAACATGTGCCGTTCGATGGACTTGCCGGTCGCAGCGCTGCTGAAGGATTTGAAGCAGCGTGGGATGCTCGAAGAGACGCTGGTCGTTTGGGGCGGCGAGTTCGGTCGTACGCCGATGTCCGAAAAAGGCAACGGCCGCGATCACAACCCCAGCGGGTTTACGATGTGGATGGCCGGCGGCGGAGTCAAAGGAGGGCAAACGATCGGCGAAACGGACGACCTCGGACTGCATGCGACAGTGGACCGATTGCATGTTCACGACCTGCACGCTTCGATCCTGCATCTGCTCGGACTTGGCAACCGGCAATTGACCTACCTGCACAAAGGCCGTCCCGAAACACCTACGGTCAACGAAGGCGAGTTCTTTCGCCGTCTGGTAACGGGTTAGCGGCCGCCTCGTTCCGCGGCAAGCATGGTGACGAGTTGTTAGCGTGTTCATTGAACGTTAGGACGCATTGGTTTGTAGCCACCTTCGCCCGAAGGTGGTGACTCGTATTTGGGCGGCAACCATCCACGCTCTGGCAACTATCCACGCTCTGGCGAGTCCTCATTCCGCTTCGCGGCACCCTAAATAATGAAAACGGCGGTTAGTGTATAATTTACGATGGCTGACGTGTGAGTTGGGTCGCAGATCGTGCTCCACTGGCGTCTAGAGCCCGTTGGCGAGTCTGATCCGGACGGTTGCTGCGAACCCTCAATTGTTGCCCGGACGGTTTGGCTGGTACAACCCGTCCGGAGTACGCGGAGCAGCTTGGTCGCTTTCGCTCC